>JBFXEM010000014.1:0-13494 GCA_050180135.1 Solirubrobacterales bacterium
GTTCGCCGTTCGCCATCCCATCGGCTACTGAGGAGCGCGGCCCGCTCGCCTAGCGACCCGGGCTGAGCGAGAATGCCGAAGTGATCGCCTCGATTCCCAGCCCTTCCTCGAGCGGCCCTCGGTGGGGCCGTTCGAGGTCCATTTCTACGGCCTGATGTATGTGCTCGCCGTCCTGGCCGCCGTGCTCATCACCGTGCGGCGCTGGGAGGCGCGCGGCGGCTCGCGGGAGACCGTCTATGACGTCGCGATCTGGGGCTTCCCCGCGGGCCTGATCGGCGGACGGCTCTACTTCGACCTGACCAGCTGGTCGGAAGTGCCGGCGCACTGGTGGGGGCCGTTCGCGGTCTGGGAAGGGGGGCTTGGGATCTGGGGCGGGATTGCTGCTGGCACCATCGTCGGGATTTGGCGCCTGCGCCGCGCCGGTGTTTCGGTCGCGGACTTCATGGACGCGGCGGCGCCGGCGCTCCTCGTCGCGCAGGCGATCGGCCGGGTCGGCAACTACTTCAACCAGGAGCTCTTCGGCGGGCCGACGAGTCTGCCCTGGGCCATCGAGATCTCCCCGACGAACCGCCCCGATGGCTATGCCGCCGACGCCACCTTTCACCCGACCTTCTTCTACGAGATCCTCTGGAACCTCAGCCTCGCCGCCTTCCTTGTCTGGCTCGGCAATCACCGTCGCATTCGCCCGCCGGGACTATTCGCGCTCTATGTCACCGGCTACTCGGCATTCCGCATCGTGGAGGAGCTGCTGCGCGTCGACCCCGCTCAGCACATCCTCGGCCTGCGACTCAACTTCTTCGTGGCCTGCTTGTTGACTGCCGCCGGCGCCATTTGGTTCGCCTACACCCAAGGCTGGCGGCCCCGCTTACGTGCTCGCCACGGCGGGGCCCTGTTGCTGGCGGGTGGCGTCCTCTTTCTCTCGGCCTGTGGAGTCGGCTGCGGCGAGAGGGCGGAGGCAGCGTCCATCCCCCACGCCGAAGCCCCGCCAGCCTCCGCGCGATAGACCAATAGGGCCTCAGTAGCTCGCGAGAGCCAGCGGTTAAGGCGCTGGGTGCCGCGCTAGCTTCGTGCGCTCTGCGGGAAGCGGTCGGCAAGCGTGGCTCCGCTCGCCGAAGCCGCTGAGCCCCGCGCTCGCGTCCGCTGTGGCTCGAACCTGCGCAGCCGCAACGAGTTAGTGACGACGAAAACGCTGGAGAGCGCCATCGTCGCCCCGGCGATTAGCGGGTTCAACAGACCGGCGGCAGCGAGCGGCAGCGCCGCGACGTTGTAGGCGAAGGCCCAAAACAGGTTGCCCTTGATCGTCGCCAGCGTGCGCCGCGAAAGGCGGATCGCGTCGCCGATCGCCCGCGGGTCGCCCGAGATCAGGGTGATGTCGGACGCCTCGATCGCGACGTCGGTACCCGTTCCGATCGCCAGGCCGAGGTCCGCCTGCACGAGAGCCGGGGCGTCGTTTACCCCGTCGCCGACCATCGCCACGATCCGGCCCTCGCCCTGGAGCTGCTCCACCATGGCGGCCTTCTCGGCGGGCAGCACCTCAGCGATCACCTCCTCGATCCCAATCTCGGCGGCGACCGCCTTCGCGGTGGCCTCGTTGTCGCCGGTCAAAAGCACCGGCCGCAAGCCAAGCGCCTTCAACTGCTCTACCGCCTCGGCGCTCGAGGGCTTGACCGTGTCGGCGACGACGAAGAGGGCCTGGAGCGCCCCGTCCCAGCCGACGGCGATCGCGGTCTGCCCGAGCGCTTCGGCCTCCTCGCGAGCGCTTTGCAGCTCGGGCGGCAGGTGCATAGCCCAATCTGCCAGGAACTTCACCCGGCCGACGATTACCCCATGTCCCTCGACGACGCCCTGAACGCCCAGGCCGGAGTGGTTGGCGAAGTCGGCGAGCGCCGGCAGATCCCCCGTCTCTCGCTTCGCGTGGGCGGCGATCGCCCGCGCGATCGGGTGCTCGGAGGCGTCCTCGAGCGCTCCGGCCAGGCGCAGGACCTCGGCTTCCTGCGCTCCGGCGGCAAGGCGGACGCCGACCACGGCCATCTCCCCCGTCGTCACGGTTCCGGTCTTGTCGAGGACGACCGTGTCGATCTGCCGCGTCGACTCAAGGACCTCCGGCCCTTTGATCAGCAGGCCGAGCTGGGCGCCGCGGCCGGTTCCGACCAGGAGCGCCGTCGGGGTCGCCAGGCCGAGCGCGCAGGGGCAGGCGATGATCAGGACCGCAACGGCGGCGGTGAAGGCGAAGGTGATGCCCGCGTCGTTACCCAGCCAGAAGCCGAGAGTGCCGGCGGCCAGCGCGATCACGACCGGGACGAATACCCCGCTGACGCGGTCGGCCAGTCGCTGGACCGGCGCCTTGCCCGACTGCGCATCGGTGACGAGGCGGGCGATCTGAGCGAGGGCGGTGTCCTCGCCGATCCGGGTGGCTCGGACTACGAGCCGGCCGCCCACGTTGATCGTCGCGCCGACTACCTCCTCGCCCGGCCCGACCTCGACCGGGACCGACTCGCCGGTGATCAGGGCCTGGTCGACCGCCGAGGAGCCGTCCTCGACGATGCCGTCGGTCGCCACCTTCTCACCAGGACGAACAACGAAGCGATCGCCGACGGCAAGCCTCTCGACCGGGATGCGACTCTCGTTTCCCTGCTCGTCCAGGACCGCGACGTCCTTCGCGCCCAAGTCGAGCAGGGCCTTGAGCGCCGCCCCGGAACGGCGCTTCGCCCGCGCCTCGAAGTAGCGGCCCGCGAGGATGAAGGTGGTGACGACCGCGGCGACCTCGAGGTAGATGTGGTCGGAGGCGGCGCCGCGCTCGGTCACCAGCTCAAACGGCATCGTCATCCCCGGCATACCCGCGTCGAGGAAGAAGAGGGCGACCAGAGACCAACCCCAGGCGGCCAGCGTCCCGACCGAGATCAGGGTGTCCATCGTCGCCGCGCCGTGGCGGAGGTTCTGCCAGGCCGCCTTGTGGAAGGGCCAGCCTGCCCACAGCACGACCGGCGTGGCGAGCTGCAGGGCCAGCCATTGCCAGTTCTCGAACTGCAGGGGCTCGATCATGGAGAGCAGCAGCACGGGCAGCGAGAGCACAGCGGAGACGATCAGACGCTGGCGCAGCTGCGCGGTGGGATCGGCCTCGCTCCCCTCTTCCGCGCTGTCGCCGGCGGCAGGGAGCGAGGCGGTGTAGCCGGTCTCCCCGACCGCCTCGATCAGCTCCTGGGCCTCGACGCGCTCGGGATCGAAGCTGACGCTCGCCTCCTCGGTGGCGAAGTTGACCGTCGCCGCGACGCCGTCGATCTTGTTGAGGCGCTTCTCGATCCGGTTGGCGCACGAGGAGCAGGTCATGCCCTCGATCGGCAGGCTGACCCGGTCGGGGTTTTCAATCGCTCCCTTCATCGAGATACCGAGACCGTGAACTGCACCGTCCTGACGGCGCCCTTGTGCTTGAACTGCAGGTAGAGGCGATAGTGGCCTGCGGTCGGGAACGTGGCGGCGAAGGCGATCTCGTTGCCTGCGGGCTCCTCGGTCGCGGCCGGGTGGCCGCCGTGGGCGTGCTCGCCGTCGGCCTCTTCGGGATGGACGTGCAGGAAGGCCAGATCGCCTTCGCGCAGCGCGACCAAGTGTCCCTTCGCTCCCAGGTAGGGGCCGAGATCGTCCACCTCGGTCCCGCCTCTGGTGACGGCGAAGCTGAGCGAGGACGGCTTCCCGGCCACCAGCTCCTCGGCTTCGAGGCTGACGTCGTAGCCGCTGGTGGAGGCGAGGGCGCTCGGTGCCGGGAAGGGCCGCGCCTGAAAGCTCCCGCCGGAGACGAAGAGATCGCTCGCGAGGGTGTGCTGCTCGCCGCCGACCGAGAAGTCCGCGAAGGCCCGGTAGACGCCCGACTCGGCGAGCTTCAGGGCCTCCGTCCAGGTCCCCGCCTCATCCATCTCGGGGTGCAGGTGCTGAAAGCCCCTCCCGTCGCGGCGAACGAGGATCAGGTGCATCCTGCGCTCGTGCAGCTCGTCGAAGTCGCTGACGGTCTCCCCGTCGGCGTCGGTGATGGAGAAGTGAAGGTCCCGGCCTGCGTTTTGGGCGAGGAAGGTCGGGGCGAGAAGCAGCGAGTAGCCGCCCTCCGAGACGGCAAGCCCCGCTGGCGCCGGAGTCATTTGCCGGTGTCCGCCATCCCGGTACATCTCCTCCTCTTTCGGCGAACCTTCGCTATGTCTCTCAGCGGCGTGGCCGCCTTCCTCGTGCGCTGCTCCCGTCTTCGTGTCTGCCCGGTCGACCAGCGAGCCGATGCCGACCGCACCCGCGAAGATCGCCACCAGGCCGACCGCGAAGACGGCGATCCGCGCCGTGACGCTCATGGCTGCTCCGGCTCGTATCCGGCGTCGCGGATCGCCTGGGCGACCGGGGCCGGGTCGAGGCCATCGCCCTCGACCTCAACCCGCTTTGCGTCCAAGTCGATGTTGACATCCCTGACGCCCGCCACGCCACCGACGGCGTTCGAGATCGAGGCCACGCAATGGCTACAACTCATGTCCGGCACTCGTAGGGTCAGCTTGCTCACTTTGACCTCGTTCTGGATAGGGGCGGGGGGTATCTGAACGCAATGTAGCACATACCCGCTAGGGGTATATACTCTGAAAACCGCGAGCCCCGACCCAAAGGATTCGAGATGGCAGAGAAAACTCAGCAGCCGGGATACATCGGTGACAAGGAGAAGGTCAAGAACCGCCTACGGCGCATCGCCGGCCAGGTCGGTGGCCTGGAGCGCATGGTTGACGAAGAGCGCTACTGCATCGACATCCTGACCCAAGTCTCTGCAGTGCAAGCTGCGCTCGACAAGGTTTCACTCGTGCTCTTGGACGAACACACGCGCCATTGCGTCGTCGGAGCAAAGACCGCACAGGATCGTGAGGAGCGGACCAGCGAGATGATGGAGGCAGTCGGCCGACTGCTGAAGAGCCGCTGACGCTGAGGGATCGAACCCTCCTACACTGCGTCGGGGAAAGAAGACACGCATTGACCGCACTCTCCCCGAGACACCCAGCCCCATGAACCCCACCCTCCCTGAGAATGGTCTCGCGACCGCAGTCTTGGAGGCAAGCGGCATGCTGCGGGCCTCAGAGAAGTCGGTCGTTGAGTCGGTGCTCGGCCGGCGGCCCGGCGTCAAAGAGGTCGAGGCCAACCCGGTAGCGCAAACGGCCAACGTGGTCTACGACCCGAGCGTCACCTCCGTCGAGGAGCTTCGCCGCTGGGTCCTCGATTGCGGCTACCACTGTTCCGGCCAATCGGTCCCCGACCACATTTGTGACCCGATGATGGAGCCCGATCCGCCAGCAGCGGTACGCGCGGTGGAGCCGCCGCCCGCGCATATGCACGCTCCGGCGAAGGCGGCTGGGCCCGGAGCCGCTGAGACGCCGGCCGCAGTGCCCGACGAGGTGATGGGTCACGGCGGACACGCGGAGATGTCGATGGCGGCGATGGTCGCCGACATGCGAAACCGCTTCTTGGTCGCTGCGCTCTTCTCAATTCCGATCGTGCTCTGGTCACCGATCGGGCGGGACGTTTTCGGCTTCGAGGTCGAGGTGCCGTTCGGGCTGCCCGAGGACGTCTTCACGCTGATCCTCAGTCTGCCGGTGATCTTCTACTCCTGCGCGATCTTCTTCACCGGCGCAGTGCGGGCGCTGCGGGCGCGAACCCTCGACATGATGGTCTTGGTCGCCGTCGCCGTGGGGGCGGGGTGGCTCTACTCGCTGATCATCACGCTGACCGGCGGCGGTGAGGTCTTCTACGAGGCGGCCACGGTCCTGGCCTCATTCGTCCTGCTCGGCCACTGGTTCGAGATGCGCGCCCGCGGAGGCGCCAATGACGCGATCCGCACCCTGCTCGAGCTGGCCCCGCCGAAGGCCTTGGTGATTCGCGAGGGCGGAGAGACGGTCGAGGTCTCGACCGGGCAAGTCCAGGCCGGCGACCTGCTCCTGATCCGGCCGGGCACCAAGATCGCCGTCGACGGCGTCGTCGAGGAGGGCGAGAGCGAGGTCGACGAGTCGATGGTTACGGGCGAGAGTCTGCCGGTCCACAAGCAGCCGGGCTCCGAGGTGATCGGGGCGACGATCAACGCCAACGGGACGCTCCGAGTGCGGGCGACCAAGGTCGGCGCTGACACCGCGCTGGCCCAGATCGTCAAGCTCGTTCAGGAAGCCCAGAACTCCAAGGCGCCCGGGCAGAAGCTCGCCGACCGTGCCGCCTTCTGGCTCGTCTTCGTCGCCCTGATCGGCGGCGCCGCGACCTTCGCCGCATGGATGATCTTCAGCGCCGAGCCAGCCTCCACCGCGATCCTCTTCGCGATCACGGTGATCGTCATCACCTGCCCCGACGCGCTCGGCCTGGCGACCCCGACGGCAATCATGGTCGGCAGCGGACTGGGGGCAAAGCGCGGAATCCTCTTCAAGAACGCGATCGCGTTGGAGACCTCGGCCCGGATCGACGCCGTTGTGATGGACAAGACCGGGACGCTCACCAAGGGCGAACCCGAGGTCACCGACGTGGTCGCCGATGGCATCGGCGAGACCGATCTACTTCGCCTCGTTGCCGCAGTCGAGCGCTCCTCAGAGCATCCTCTTGCCGAGGCGATCGTTCGTCATGCCGACTCGAACGGCGCCGCTCCGCTGTCCGCACAGGCCTTCGAGAACGTTCCCGGCCACGGAGCCGTAGCGACCGTCGATGGGCGCTCCGTGGCGGTGGGTAACCGGCGTCTGATGGAGCAGCGTGGCATTGCACTGGGCGAGCTGGCGGCACAGCGCGAGGAGATCGCCGCGGGCGGGCGTACCGCGGTCATCGTCGCGCTGGATGGGCGCGCGGCCGGTCTGATCGGGATCGCCGACGCCCCGCGCGAGACTTCAGTCGCAGCGGTGGAAGCCCTCCACGAGGCCGGGGTCGAAGTGGTGATGCTGACCGGCGACAACCAGGCCACGGCAGAGCGGATCGCCGAGCGGCTCGGCATCGACACGGTGATCGCCGAGGTCTTGCCGGGAGACAAGGCAGCAAAGATCTCGGAGCTGCAAGCCAACGGCCGCAAGGTGGCGATGGTCGGGGACGGCGTCAACGACGCTCCGGCGCTGGCCCAAGCGGACCTCGGGATCGCGATCGGCGCGGGGACCGACGTCGCGATCGAGACCGCCGACGTGGTGCTGATGCGCTCCGATCCCCTCGACGTGCCAACCGCCCTTGCGATCGGCCGCGCGACGCTGCGCAAGATGCGCCAGAACCTCGGCTGGGCGATCGGCTACAACTCGATCGCGCTGCCGATCGCAGCCGGCGTCTTCGAGCCCTCCCTCGGACTAGAGCTCCGTCCCGAGGTCGCCGCCCTATCGATGTCGGGATCGAGTTTCATCGTCGCAATGAACGCCCTCATGCTGAAGCGTGCCAGGTTGCCAGCCGCACGGCGCGATTCGAGCTGATTCACGTCGCGGCTCGGACCGCCCGACGCTGGACGAAGAAAACCGCAAGGCCCAACACGACGAGCCAGCCGAGACCGAGGAGCAGGTCAGACCCGGCGTGAAACTCCGCGGAGAAGGCGCCGTCATACATCACCCGGGAGGGTCCGTAGCCGGGCAGCAGGTCAGCGAAGCGACCGGGGGTGGTATGGAACATCGGGTTCTGCACGACGCCAAGATCCGTGAACACCAAGAAGAGGATCAGGTAGGTGGCGGCGAGCTTGTCGAGGACGGCGCCGGCCAAGGCGCCGATCGCTCCGTAGATCAGCCCGATTAGAACAAGCGCTCCGATCACCGGCGGCCAGGAAGCAGCGCTGAAGTTGAGGGCGGTAACGAGAACCGATACGGCGACAACGAGTGCGGTCGCACAGATAAGGACGAGCAGGCGCGCGAGAACAGTCTCTCCGGGGCGAAAGCCGGTGAGGACGAGGCGGCGGTCGCCCTCCAGCGCGGACTGCATCACGAAGACCCCGACCAACGCGACGACGAACGCGACCACGAGACCGCCCATCCCGGCGCCGTGAAGATCCTGCATCGTCGTCGTCACCACGATCTCCCCGGGCAGGACGATCTGGCGCGGAGTGGGGAGCGTCTCGGCGATGCTGCGCGTAATCACGTAGGCAGGGACGATCACCAGCAGGACCAAGACCAGCGGCCTGCGCAGCTGATCGCGAAAGGCCATTGCCGTGGCGGTGCGGGCCCTGGCCGGCATCGCCTAGAGCCTCGTCCGCGCCGCGAACCAGAACGCCGCCAGGGCGATGGCGAGGGCCGCCAGGGCGACGGCGGCCGCACCGATCCAATCTCCGCCTGGAGAGCCCTGGCCGCCCCCCGCGGCGATCAGCAGGTTCGCCGCGTTCCGCGTCGGCGTCACCGCCACCAAGCCGTTGCTCGTCATCTGCGGCCCTGAGAAGGCATCGACCGAGAAGATCAGTACGACCAGGAGTGAGCCCTCGAGCTGACCCTTGACGAACGCGCCGATCAGCGCGCCGATGCCGATGTAGATCGCGGCAAAGGTGAAGATCGCGACCGCGGCATGGAAGGGGTGCCCGATGCCGCTGCGAATCCAAAGGGTGAGGAAGGCAACAGCGCTGACGGTGAGGCCGATGGCAAGCGCGGCGACGATTCGCGACAGAGCAACCCGGACCGGGCCGAGCCCGGCGAGAGCAAGGCGGCGATCGGCACCCCGCGAGGATGAGATCTGAAAAAAGGCTAGCGTCCCGGAGAGAAACGCTGCGGCCCAACCGGCACTGATAGCGGTCGCCGACTGGCTCGCGAGCGTGCCTCCCAACGCCTCGGCGAAGTCCCCGAGGACGCTGGCGAAGACGAGGACGAAGAAGACCGGGATCGCGACGAGCAGAGCAAGGGTCAATGGCGCCCGCAGGTGCTCACGGACGAAGGCGGTGCTGATCGGTAGCGCCTCGCTCACGTCTCGATTCGTCCTTCGCTGAGCTCGTACATACGGTCGAGCCGCTCGCGCTCGGCCAGAAGGTGGGACACGATCAGGATGCCCATGCCGGCGTCGCGGCGGCGCTGGCTCATCTCCCAGAAGCGCAGATAAGTCTCCCAGTCGAAACCGGAGTACGGCTCGTCGAGCAGCAGGAGTTCTGGCTCGTGCATGAGCGAGAGGGCGAGATTGAGCTTCTGGCGGGTGCCGCCGGATAGCTCCTCGATCCGGTAGCCGCGGTACTTGTCGAACTGGAGCTCCTCCAGCAGTCCGGCCACGGATCGATCGCGTTGGGCATCGTCCAGCCCGTAGGCGCGGGCGAACAACTCGAAGTGCTCGTCAACCGTCAGCTTGTCCCAGAGCATCGGAACCTGCGGGCAGTAGCCAAGCCGCCCCGGGCGCTCCACATCTCCCGCATCTCGCTTCAAGAGACCGACGACGATCTGCATCAAGGTGCTCTTGCCAGAGCCGTTCTCGCCGACGAGGCCGACCAGCTCCCCCGCCCGGACCTCCAAGCTCGCTCCCTTGAGCACCTCGCTCGTCCGACGCATTGGCCAGATGCCACGGTGAAAGCTCTTCTCGACAGCTTCGACCCGCAGTACCGCGACTCCACCTGGTCGACCCGCGTCTCCGATGTCGGCTGCCGCACTTGCGGCCATATCTCCTTCGCTCACTAGCTGCCGCGTGACATGGCGAACATCATCAGTCCCATCATCGCAACGCAACCAACGGCAGCGACGATGAATCCGGAGCTAACGGCCCCCGTCGCGACGAGGATCGCCACGATCCCCAACATCGGAATGCAGCAGGCGATCATCATCCAGTGGCCGTGACCTCCGTGTCCGCTCTTGCCTTCCTCTCCAACAGACTGCTCTTGGAGATTTTTCTTGTCGCCCTTATTGAGCATTCGGTGGGGCACGACTAGGTAGGTCTCCTCAGGGACCTGGGCATGTAGCCCAGCTTTCGGTACAGCGGACAGTGACCGAGCGCTCCGGTGACGATCAGGTCGAGGCCGGCGAGGATCAACAAAACCTCGAGGACGACGACGACCGCGCCACTTGCAGCTCCAAGCAGAATCAGGCCGCCGACCACGCCGACCGAGCCGATGAGAAATCGACCGAGCCGCTCCGCTCCGGTGAGATTGATGGTCGGACGTTTTATCTGCTTCACCCTTTCGCTGCGATTTTCTCCTATGCAGTGTAGGACTTAAGCTCAAAGCCCTCTAGGCTTACCGACTCGGTGCCTTGCGTAAGTGCCGCAGGTCCGCGGCTCCAGCGTCAAGCGCTCCCCGAGCGAGGAGGAAATGACATGAAGGACACCATTGAGATGCACCTGACCGGAATCGAGCGCGCATGCCGAGCCAAGGAGGGCACGAAATGGTCGTGAGTGCCGTTCTCTTGTTTGCCGACGTCGAGTGGGACGGCCACATGGACGCAGATGGTGCCTGGTGGGTCGCGATGGCGATCGGCATGGTCCTGTTCTGGGCGCTAGTCATCCTCGGCATCGTTTGGCTGGTTCGAGAGCTGGCCAATTCCCGACAGGCTCGCCAGTCGACAGGTGAGGGCGATCCGGTGGCGATTCTTGAGCGGCGCCTGGCTCTTGGCGAGCTCTCCCCGGACGAGTACCACGAGCGTCGGGCGGTCCTCCGCGGGGAATCGGGGCCTTCGTCTGACACAGGCTGAAACTGACACCTACCGTCATCGCTCGTTGTGAGCCCGAGGCGAGCGCTTCCGCACGTAGCCAGTTCACGTCGACGCCGAAGAGCGGGGTCACGTCTCTGGTCATGAGGACGTCGGGCTCAGCGAGGACAACATCGAGATTCACCATCTCGACAAGCTGCATTCGGAATCGATCGAGGGCGTCGTCGTGTTGCAAGGCGTCGAGGTTCCAGGTCGTCGGAGCCTGGGTCCAGTCACGCTGCGAGCGGGATGACTTCGGCCTCAAGCCAGCACTCAGATGGCGGATCAGAAGCGCCGCAGGCTCAATAACCAGAGGGATGCCGGACAACGAATTCGCCTGACACGGCGGACGCCGTGTCCTCGTACCAGCGCGGCCCGGTGCCGCTGGCCGAGCCCGCGGTGTCCCAGCGCAGGCCGGCGATCACCGCGTAGGTGTGGCCGGCGTTGGCGTAGACGGTGATCCACTTGCCGGCGCCCGGTTCGCCCCAGCTCTCGAGGCCGGTCGAGTCGAGCGGGCTTTCGAGGAGGCCGCCGCCGTTGAGGGCGTAGCTGACCGCGCCGGAGCAGTCGTAGCCGGAGGATTCGAAGGAGCCGTGGCCGCCGCCCCAGAGGTAGGGGGTCGAGGCGATCGCGTTGGCGGCGGCGATCACGTCCTTGACCGCCTCCGGCGCGTTGGCCGGAGCGCTGGCTTCGGATTCGTTGATGAAGCCCGCCTGCTCGCCGGGGCTCAGCGGAGCCGGGACCTGAGCGCCGGCGGGGACCGGACCGCCTTCGGCGGCGACCTGCTGGCCGAGCTGGGCGAGGTTGTCGTTGATCCGTTCTTCTTCGGAGCCGAGCTGGTCCATCGTCGCCCGCCGCTCGGCCTGGGCGGCCCGCAGGTCGGCGAAACGCGCCTCCGCTTCGGCGGACGCCGAGGCTACTTGTGACTCGATCGCGGCAATCGAGTCGCGCGCGTCCTCGACCTTGGCCCGATTGTCGCTGAGCCGGGCCACGCTGTCGGTGACATCGTCGCGCAGATTCTTGACCCGCTCGACGACCGATTCGTCGTAGTCCTGGATCCGGTTCAGGTATTCAGTCTGCGCCGACATCTCCGAGAAGTCCTCGGATTCGAGGATCACGTTGACGACGCTCGGCGAACCAGCCTCGTAGATCGCCACCACGCGGTCGCGCAGAACCCCGAGCGCGCGCCGGAGCTGCCCGCGAACTTCCTCAAGGCGGACCCTTTCCCCTTCGAGCGCGGCGGTGGCGCGGTCCAGTTGCTCCTCCTTGGCGGCGAGTTCCGCCTCGACCTCGGCCAGTTCGACCCGCAGGGCCGAGACTTCGCCGATCATCGAGTCGATCGCCTTGTTCTGGGCGGCGATCGTTTCGGCCAGCGAGGCCTGGTCGGCGCGCACGCCTTCGAGCTTGTCCTGGGCGGCGTCGTACTTTTCTTTCGCCGTCTCGGCCGGCGCAGTCGCGGTCAGCGACACGGCCAGCGCGCAGATCGCGGCTAGGAGGAGCGCCGCGAAAAGCAGCGCCCGGCGCCTGACTGCGCCCAGATGAGAGCTCGAAGTCTGCAGGGTCGGCCAGGCTAGCGGAGTCCTCTGACAGTTAGTAGGAGTTGCTAATAACCTGAAATTCCCCTTGCAATCGGCACTTTCTGGAGGAATCGGAGGATCGGCGTCGAGATTACCGAGGCGATTTGAACAGTTTCGCCTCTCCGTGTTGCGTCGTCGACGCCTCCGATCGAGGGTGGTGCCTGTGGCAAAAATGCCGAACTTAGTACCCGCGAAGGATTTGAAAGCAGACTGTGTCCACAAAAAAGCCCCGTTTCCGGGGCTTTTCTCTATAGCGGGGGCAGGATTCGAACCTGCGACCTTCGGGTTATGAGGACCGACTTCGCCGACGTCCTCGGCAAGGAACCGATCCTGATCACCTTCGCGACTCCGCAGCTCTGCCTCAGCCGAGTCTGTGGCCCGACCGTGGACATTGTCGAGGAGGTCAAGGCCGAGTTCGGCGACCGCGCCGCCTTCATCCACATGGAGGTCTACAACGAAAACGACGCGAACAAGGGCCTGCGCCCCCAGCTCCGCGCCTACAGCCTGCCGACCGAGCCCTGGGCCTTCATCATCGACCGCGAGGGAAAGATCGCCGCCCGCTTCGAGGGAGCCTTCGGCGCCGAGGAGCTTTCCCGCGCAATCGCGAAGATCAGCGAATGACGCGCGTGAGTCAGCCTCCTCGTGTGGCCTCCAATGCCCCGTCCCACCATCTGGTATGTAGCGCTCGGCGATCTCCGAGAACGGCGATCCTGGCGTCGAGACCGCAAGTAGCTGACGAGCCGTGATCGAGGCCGCCATCAGCTCCGATCCGGCGGCCGGAGTCGGCATCTTTGCCGCCCTGGCAGCCGGAGTAATCTCCTTCCTATCCCCCTGCGTGCTGCCCTTGGTCCCGGGCTACCTCTCGGCGGTCAGCGGCGTCTCCACCGGGGAGCTGGACAGCGCCGGTTGGCGGCGGGTGCTTGGGCCCAGCCTGCTCTTCGTCGCGAGCTTCTTGGCGATCTTCATCGTCCTCGGTCTGTCCGCGACCGCGCTCGGGTCATTCCTCCAGAACCACTCGCAGCTGCTGACCAAGATCGCCGGCGCCCTGATCGTCGCCATGGGCCTCCTCTTCGTCGCCTCGTTGTTCGTCGGCCGACTCAATCGCGAGTGGCACGTCGAGGCGCTGCTCGAACGAGCCGGCAAGGGCGGGCCCGTGGTTGCCGGCGCAGCCTTCGCGATTGCTTGGACCCCTTGCATCGGTCCCACCCTGGGCGCCATTCTCACCGCCGCCTCGTTGACCGACTCGGCCGGACGCGGCGCCTTCCTTCTCGCCGTCTACTCAGCCGGCCTGGCGATTCCCTTCCTGCTCACCGCGGTCGCCTTCTCCCGCA
>JBFXEM010000015.1:0-13086 GCA_050180135.1 Solirubrobacterales bacterium
TACACCCCCGCCGCCTTGGCGAGGCGGACGACTACGACCGACTCCGCGGCGGAGAGGTGTTGGACGTGGATGCGGGCGTCCTCGTAGGCGGCGAGCGCGGCGTCGCGGGCGACCATCGTCGACTCCGAGACCGAGGGGATGCCGGCCAGCCCGACCGCGGCGGAGACCGGGCCCTCGTGCATGACCCCGTCGCCGGAGAGCTCCGGGTCCTCCTCGTGCAGGGCGATGTTGCCGCCGCAGAGGCGCTGGTACTGGAGCGCCCGCCGCATCACCCGGGCGCTGGTGATCGGCAGCCCGTCGTCGGAGAACCCGATCGCGCCGGCCTCTCGCAGTTCGACCATCTCGGTCAGCTCCTCGCCGCGCATTCCTTTGGTCACGGTGGCGAGGAAGCCGACCGGGACCGAGGCCCCGGCTCGCGCCTGCTCGCGCAGGGCGCTGATGTCGGCCGCGGTCGAGACCGGTGGTTCGGTGTTGGCCATCGCGAGGATCCCGCAGTAGCCGCCGGCGGCGGCCGAGCGGGTGCCCGTTTCGACGTCCTCTTTGTGCTCGTGGCCGGGCGTGCGCAGGTGCACGTGCGGGTCGAAGAAGGCGGGGAAGGCGTGCAGGCCCTCGGCCTCGATCACCTCGGCGCCGTCGGTCTCGGCCTCGCCCGGCGCCGCCAGCGCGGCGATCTCGCCGCCGCGGACGACGACGTCGTGGACGCCGTCGATGCCGGCGACCGGGTCGAGCACGGTGGCGCTGCGCAGGACCAGGTGGGCCTGCTCGCCGGGGCGGACGTCGAGGGTCTCGGTCAAGCTCATGCCGGCTGTCCGATCGGGGTCGGGCTCTCGGCGCCCTCGCCGTCGCCGCTGACGGGCGCCGGCCGCTCGGAGCCGGCGAGCAGCTCGTAGAGGATCGCCATCCGCACGACCAGGCCGGCGGCGACCTGCTCGGTGATCAGCGACTGCGGCGAGTCGATCGCCTCACCGGAGAGCTCGACCCCGCGGTTGACCGGGCCCGGGTGCATCAGCAGCTGGCGCGGGTTGAGGCGGCGGCTGTCGATCTGGAAGGTCGCCGCGTACTCGCGCAGCGAGGGGACGAAGCTCTCGCTCATCCGCTCCTGCTGCATCCGCAGGGCGTAGACGACCTCGGCCTCCTCGAGCCGGTCGAGTGAGTGCGAGACCTCGCAGCCGAGCTCCTCGATCCCGCGCGGGATCAGGGTCGGCGGGCCGCAGACCGTGACCTCGGCCCCCATGCGCTGGAAGGCGAGCAGGTTGGAGCGGGCGACGCGGCTGTGAAGGACGTCGCCGACGATCCAGATCCGCTTGCCGTCGAGCGAGCCGAGGCGACGACGCAGCGTGTAGACGTCGAGCAGGGCCTGGCTCGGGTGCTCGTGCTTGCCGTCGCCGGCGTTGATCACCGCGGCTCCGGTCCACCTGGCGATCATCTGGGCGGCGCCCGCGTAGGGGTGGCGGATCACGATCGCGGCCGGGTCATAGGCGGAGAGCGTCGCCACCGTGTCCTTCAGCGACTCGCCCTTGTCGACCGATGAGCCCGCCGCCTTGACCGAGACCAGGTCGGCGGAGAGCCGCTTCGCGGCCAGTTCGAAGGAGCTGGAGGTGCGGGTGCTCGACTCGTAGAAGAGGGTGACGACGGTGCGGCCACGCAGGGTCGGCACCTTCTTGATGTCGCGGCGGCCGACCTCGGCGAAGCTCTCGGCACGGTCGAGGATCGCCTCGATCTCGTCGCGGTTGATGTCCTCGATCGCAAGCAGGTTCCTCATGCCAGTGCCTCCGCGGTTTGGGGCTCGGAGATCGTCACTTCGTCGACCCCGTCGATCTCCTCGAGCCGGACGTTCACCCGCTCCTCGCGGGCGGTCGGCAGGTTCTTGCCGACGTAATCAGGGCGAATCGGAAGCTCACGGTGGCCCCGGTCGCAGAGCACGGCGAGCTGGACGCGCTGCGGGCGGCCGTAATCGAAGAGGGCGTCGATCCCGGCCCGCACGGTGCGGCCGGTGAAGAGGACGTCGTCGACGAGCACGACGGTGCGCTCGGAGATGTCGAAATCGATGTGGGAGGCGTGGACGACCGGCTGCGCGAGCCCGCGGGCCTGGGTGCCGACATCGTCGCGGTAGAAGGAGATGTCGAGGTCGCCGATCGGCAGCTCGGCCCCCGTCAGCTCGCCGAGGACGGCGTGCAGGCGACGAGCGAGGACGGCGCCGCGAGTGTGGATGCCGACGACCGCGAGAGCCTCGGAGCTGGGATTCTTCTCGGCGATCTCGTGGGCGATCCGCCGCAGCGTCCGCCTCAGATCATCGTGCTGGAGCACGACCTTCTCACTCACTCTTTGCTTCCTTCCTGGCCTCACGGGACCGGGTTAAAGGGCGGCCTCAGCGTAGCAGCGAGTCAGGCGGGACGGAGTAGGTCCCCCTCGTCTGCGCAACAGATGGGGAGGCTTGCCGAGGGGGACCTACTCCGTCCCGTTCGGTTCGCGGGCTCCGTTCGGCACGAGGATGGGCTCACCTCGCTCGGGGAAGGGGATCTCGATCACGTCGAAATCCCTTGGGGCGATCGTGGGTTCGAAGGTTTCGCGGGCCTCGTCGAGGACCTTGCCTACGTGGTAGCGGGAGGAGATGTGGACCAGGGCCAGGAGCTTCACGTGGGCCTCGGCGGCGACGGCGGCGGCCTGGCCGACGGTCGAGTGGCCGGTCTCGGCGGCTCGCTGGGCGTCCTCCTCGGCGAAGCTGGCATCGTGGACGAGCAGCTCGGCGTCGGCCGCGGCGGCGACGGTTGCCGGGCTGGGCGCGGTGTCGCCGGTGATCACGACGGTGCGCCCGGCGCGGCTCGGCCCCATCACTTCCCGGGGTGAGACCGGGCCGGCGGAGCCCTCGACCTCCTCTCCACGCTGCAGCGCCGAGAAGGCGGGCCCTTCCGGCACGCCGGCGGCCCTGGCCGCCTCCGGATCGAAGCGCCCGGGCCGCTCCTCCTCGACCAGGGCGTAGCCGCTGGCGCGCACGCTGTGGGCGGCTTCGAAGGCCTGCACCTCGTAACCGTCATGGGCCACCACGTCGCCGGGGGCCAGTTCGACCAGCTCCAGCTCGAAGCCGAGCCGGCCGACGATCGGGCCCAGCACCTTGAACAGCTCGCGCAGACCGCTCGGGCCGTGGATCCTCAGCGGCACCTCGCGGTCGGTGAGGTCATAGGTCTTCAGCAAGCCCGGCAGGCCGAGGATGTGGTCGGCGTGGAAATGGGTGAGGTAGATCTCGTCGACCTGGACCAGGCCGAGCGAGCGCTGCAGCTGGCGCTGGGTGCCTTCGCCGCAATCGAACAGCAGCCGCTCTCCCCCACGCGCGATCAGCACGCTCGCGGTCGAGCGCCGCGCCGAGGGCACCGAGCCGCCGGTGCCCAGGAATATCACCGCAAGATCCATCGGCGGCGAGCCTACGTGGATCACTAAGCTCCTGCACCGAGCGCCCGTAGCTCAGCTGGATAGAGCGCTTCCCTCCGGAGGAAGAGGCCGCAGGTTCGAATCCTGCCGGGCGCGCTTCACGAGTCCGCCGTGAGCCACCTATATGGGGGGCCCGCAGCAGACTCGTCGCTAGGCGCTCTTGAAGCGGGCGACCCACTCCTCGCGATCGAACCGGGCCGGCTCGGTCTCCTCGAGGAAGCGCTGGAGCACGGCGACGAAGCGGCCGGGGCTCTCGAGCTGGGGCACGTGGCCGGCGCCCTCGAAGATCTCCAGGCGGCTGCTGGGCAGAGCCGCGTGGGCTTGCTCGGCGTGGGCAACGGGGATGATCGGGTCGCGGTCGCCCCAGACGATCAGCAGCGGCAGCGCCTCGGCCAGGTAGAGCAGGTCGTGGGCGGCGACGCGCTGGCCCTCGGTGCCGACCACCGAGCGCAGGGTCGCGAGGAAGGCCTTGCGGCGGGCGGGATCCGAGAGACTGGCGTAGCCACGCGCGACCTCGGCGACGTCGGCGCTGGGGCGCAGGCCGAGCTTGCCGAGGCCGCTGCCCAGCAGCGAGCCGGCGCGGGCGCCGATGCCGGCCGTGGCGGAGATGAAGAGGTCGGCGCCCGGCAGCGCCGCGGCGCGCAGGATCGGGCTTACGTCGGGCCCGAGGCCGCCGCTGGAGACCAGGACCAGGCGCTCGACCATCTCCGGGAACTGGTAGGTGAACTGAAGCGCCACACCGCCGCCGAGCGAGTGGCCGACCAGGGTCGCCCGCTCGTGGCCGAGGGTCAGCATCAGGTCGCGCAGGCCGCTGGCGAGGCTGCCCAGCGAGTAATCGCCGCCGCCGGGCTCGGAGGTCCCGTGGCCGGGGAAGTCGGGGGCGATCACGGTATGGCTCAAGGCCAGCGGTTCGATCACCGAGCTCCAGTTCTCGGCCGTCCCGGCCATGCCGTGGATCAGCAGCAGCAGGTCGCCGCTGCCGGCCTCGACGTAGCCGACCGAGCGACCGTGCACGGTCGCCGTCCGGACCTGGGCCTGCGCCGGGGCGATGGGAACCACCTTCCGAGCCATACCCCCACGGTAGCTGCACCGAACCCTGTAATCGTCATCACAGCGGATATGTGACGGATTCCAATACTGTCGCGGTGTGAGCAGTGAGGCGCCGCCACAGGACAGCAGGATCCCGCGCGGGGCACTGATCGTGGTCGCGGTCGGGCTGGTCGCCTGCGTCCTCGCCGCCCTGCTCAGCACCGACAAGTCCAGCGGCGCCTCGGCCAGTCTCGAATGGGTGCAGACCGCGCCGATCCCCGCCTCGGCGGCGGTCCCGGTTCCGGGCGGCGGTGGCGAGATGCGGCTGGAGGAAGGCCAGATCGCCGCCTCGGGCTTGAACGTCGCCGGCTACTCCCTCTACCGCGTCTTCTCGACCCTGCGGATCGACTCCGGGTCCCCGGTCGGCGACGGCCGCGTCCTCTGCGTAACCAAAGGCGGTCCACGCTCGGAAATCTCCCGCTCGACCGGGGGATTGCGAGCGCTCTACCCGCGCTCGGCGGAAAACGGGATCTACAGTCAGAACGTGCCGGAAACGCTGGTGATCGAGTTCGCCGCCCGGGGCGGCACCGCCGTCCAGGTCGAAGCCGAAGACCTCCGCATTCGCCGCTTCACCAGCGAACAGGGCGTCAAGCTCGAATGGCCCGAATACACCATCGGCACCGAGCGCCTCAAGTACTTCATCGCCGGCGGCAAGCCAGAACAGGACCTGGTGCTGCCCTTCTACAGCGTCTGGAAGGGCACCGCCGTGCCATCGGCTCGGATCGAGTGCACGCTGCAGACCTCCGCCGGAAAGGCCAGCGTCGCAACCAGGGGCTCGCTGAAACAGCTATCGCCACCGATCGACGAAGAAGCCGAAGAGCGCAAGGAAGAAGAAGCGCAGGCCCAAGAAGAGGAAGAAGAAGAAACCGAAGACGGCGGCAACGAAGGCTGAAGCCGGGTCGTCAGGGCGCGACCAGCAGCTCCGGCCCTTCCTCGCTGCCTTTGCCGACCTTGTTCAGCTTCGGGTTCGCCGGCGCCCCCTGCATGCGGGCGCCGTCCAGTGGACCGCACATCGCGATCGCGTCCTCGGTGCTCAGCTCCGGGTTGAGCCAGGCGGCCTCGGCCGCGGCGCTGGGCAGGATCGCCGGCATCCGGTTGTGGACCGGGGACACCACCTCGTTCGGGGTCGTGGTCACGATCGTGGCGCTGTAGAGCCAGCCGTCGTCGAATCCTCGCTCCTCCCCGTCCTCCCACTCCTTGCGGGTGCAGAGCCCGGCGAAGGCGAACGGCTCGCCGCCGTCGACGGTGAAGCGCCAGGGCTGGCGCGGCTGCTTGGGGTCCTCCGCCTTCATCCACTCGTAGAAGCCGTCGGCGACGATCAGGCAGCGGTGGCGGTACTTGCCGACCAGCGGGGAGTAGGCACGGCTGGAGTCGAGGTTCTCGGCTTTGGCGTTGATCATCTTGTAGCCGACCTTGAGGTCCTTGGCCCAGCGTGGCACCAGGCCCCAGCGCATCAGCCGCGCCTCGCGCTCGCCGGCCGCGGCCAGCTCGGGCTCGGGCGAGGAGCGGACGACGAGGATCTCCTGGCTCGGGGCGACGTTGTAGCGGCCCATCCCGGGCGGCGATTTCTCCTTCTTGCCGTCCTTGGACGCCTCTTTTGCGGCTGGCGCCCCGTCGCCGCCACCACCACGTTCGAGCGCCTTCTCCAGCTCGACCTGGAAGCGGTCGGCGATCTTCTTCGTGTCTTTGGTCGTGACCGTGAAGCGCCCGCACATGGGCTCAGCCTAGCGGCGGCGAACCGCTACTCGGGCGCCAGCGGGCGCAGCTCAGCGTGGTCCCGGTACCAGTCCAGGGTGCGGATCAGGCCATCGCGCAGGCCGACCGCCGGTTCCCACCCGGTCAGCTCGCGCAGCTTCCGCGAGTCGACGTACTGGCGGTCGATCTCGCCGGCGGGATTGCCGGTCCCGAGGTACTCGGGCTCGAGGTCCGAACCCGCCACCGCGACGATCGTCTCCAGCACCTCGGCCACCGAGTGGGGCTGCTCGCCGCCGGCGTTGAAGGCCTCGCCGGCTCCGGGCCCACCCGCCCCGACCGCCTGCTCGACCGCGAAGTAGGCGGCGACCGCGTCGGCGACATAGAGGAAGTCCCGTTCGGGGCTGCCGTCGGAGCGGATCTGCGGGCGGCGCCCGTCGAGCACGGCCGCGATCGCTTCCGGGATGAGGCGCGAGAAGTTGGCGTCGCCGCCGCCGTAGATGTTGGCGAAGCGGGTCACCCCGACCGGCAGCCCGTAGGCGGGCCAGTAGCTGAGCGCGATCGCGTCGGCCGCCGCCTTGCTCGCCTCGTACGGCGAGGCCGGGCGCAGCTGCATGTCCTCGCGGTAGGGCAGCTCCTCGCAGGGACCGTAGGCCTTGTCGGACGATGCGACCACGACGGCCGGCACCGCCGCCTTGCGGCAGGCCTCGAGCAGGGTCCAGGTTCCGCGTACGTTGGTCTCGAAGGTCGCGGTCGGGTCGGCCATCGCGGGACCGACCAAGGTCTGGGCACCGAGGTGAAAGACGACGTCGAACTCGCTCGTGGCCACGGTCGCGCCGACCCGCTCGGCATCGCGCAGATCGGCCTCGACCAACTCGACTTCCTCGCGGACTCCCTGCAGGGCCAAGCCCGAGCTCGGTCGCGGGGCCAGATCCAGCACCGTCACGGTGTCGCCGCGTTCGAGCAGTGCCCGCGCCAGGTGCGAGGCGACGAAACCGTTGCCCCCGGTCAGCAGCGCCCGCTTCATCGCGGTTCGGCCGCGGCCGGGTCCCATAGCCGCCAGGGCGCTGCGCCGGCTACCCAGAGGTCGTTCAGAGCGACCGCATCCTTGTAGGTGTCCATGCAGTCCCAGAAGCCCTCGTGACGGTAGGCGGCGAGCTCGTCGGCGGCGGCCAGGCGCTGCAAGGTCTCGCGCTCGTGCACGCTCTCGGCGCCGAGGTAGGCGAGCGCACCGGACTCGAGGCAGAAGAAACCGCCGTTGATCCAGTGCTCGGAACGCGGCTTCTCCACGAATCCGGCGACCCGCTCCCCCGCCAGCTCGGCCACGCCCCACTGCAGATTCGGCCGCACCACGGTCATCGTCGCCAGGGCGCCGCTGTCGCGGTGGAACTCGAGCAGGGAGCCGAGGTCGACGTCGGCGACGCCGTCGGCGTAGGTGAGGCAGAACAGCTCGCCTTCGAGTCGCCCGCCCAGCCGAGCGACGCGACCGCCCGTCGGCGTGTCGAGACCGGTGTCGACGCACTCGACCTCCACCCCGTCGGGCCAGCGCTGGGCACCGACGAACTCCTCGATCGCCTCACCCAGGTAGCCGGTCGCCAGCAGAAAGCGCTCGAACCCCTGCGCCGCGTAGATCTGAATCACATGCCACAGAATCGGCCGCCCCCCGATCTCGACCAGCCCCTTCGGCACCGACTCCGTCCGCTCCCTGAGCCTCGTCCCCCTCCCTCCACAGAGAATCACCACCGGTGGTCGTTCCATCAGATCTTGAGAGGGGCTGTGGCCAAGCAGTTCAAGGACGCAGGGAGCGAAGCGTGCTTTGCACGTGAGCGACCGAGGACGCCGAAATGCGCCGTGCCACAGCCGCTCTCATCGAAAAAGTTAAGCGGAACCCCTTCCGGGATGGGCTTATCCCCCGGCGACGGCTGGAAGGATCGTGACCTCGTCGCCGTCGTTGATCGCGGTGTCGAGCCCTTGCTGAAAGCGGATGTCCTCGCCGGAGACGTAGACGTTGACGAAGCGGCGCAGGTCGCCGTCCTGGGTGATCCGCTCGCGCAGTTCGGTGTGGGCGTCGAAGACCGCATCGAGCACCTCGCCAACCGTGCCTCCGCTCACCTCGACCTCCGCTTCGCCACCGGTCGCGGCGCGCAGCTGGGTCGGGATCTTCACCTTGATGGCCATCTAGACGCTTACCTCCTGGCGGAACTCGGCCTCGAAGCTGTCGAGGTTGGGGTCGATCTCGTGCATCTGGAACGTATCGCGGGTCGCGTCGAGCGTCTTCAGTCCCTCGCCGGTCAGGTAGATGACGACCCGCTCGCCGCTCGCCAGCTCACCGCGTTCGGCCAGCTTCTTGAGAACGCCGACGGTGACGCCGCCGGCGGTCTCGGTGAAGATGCCGGTCGTTTCCGCCAGCAGCTTGATGCCCTCGCGGATCTCCTGGTCGGTGACCGAGTCGATTCGGCCACCGGTGCGGCGCGCGTGCTCGACCGCGTAGGGGCCGTCGGCGGGGTCGCCGATCGCCAGGCTCTTGGCGATCGTGTCCGGCTTCTGCGGCTTGCAGACGTCCCAGCCTTCGGAGAACGCCGTGGCGACCGGGCTGCATCCCTTGGCCTGCGCTCCGTTGAAGGTCGGCTGCTCTCCGGCGACGAGACCGAGATCGAGCCACTCCTGGAAGCCGCGGCCCAGTTTCGTGAACAGCGAGCCGGAGGCGATCGGGCAGACGACCCGGTCCGGCAGCTCCCATCCGAGCTGCTCGACGACCTCGTAGGCGAGCGTCTTCGAGCCCTCCGCGTAGTACGGCCGCAGGTTGACGTTGACGAAGGCCCAGGGATGGGTCTCCGCCAGCTGCGTGCAGAGACGGTTGACGTCGTCGTAGTTGCCGCGGACGCCGACCAGGTTGGTCCCGTAGACGCCGGTCGCGAGCAGCTTCTGCTCCTCCAGGTTGGCGGGGACGAACACGTAGGAGGCGAGCCCGGCCGCTGCCGCGTGGGCGGCGACGGCGTTGGCGAGGTTGCCGGTCGAGGCGCAGGCGACGGTGTCGAAGCCGAGCTCCCGCGCTTTCGCCACCGCGACCGCGACGACCCGGTCCTTGAAGGAGTGGGTCGGGTTGGCGGCGTCGTTCTTGAGCCACAGCTCCGCATCGGTGCCGAGCCGCTCGGCCAGGCGGTCGGCGCGCAGCAGCGGCGTCAGGCCGGGCTCCAGCGGGTCGCCGGGGCGCCCCTCGAACGGGAGGAAGTCGCTGTAGCGCCAGATTCCCTGCGAGCCCGCCTGGATCTGCCGCTTCACCTCCTGGGGATCGAGCGCGGAGAAGTCGTAGCTGACCTCCAGCGGCCCGAAGCACTGTCCGCAGAAGTAGCTGGCGCCGAGCTCGTAAGTCGTGCCGCACTCCTTGCACTTCAAATTCTCGATTGGCATCCGATCCTCATTTCCATCAAAAAAACCTCCGCCGTTTGTGGGGCAGAGGTCCGATCGGACGTCCCCCACATCTTCCAGACCGCAAACCGCACGACCTGCTGGAGTTGGCACCTCCCCTCGAATCCAAAGAATTCGACGATGGTTGCCGGGGCTTCACTGGGCCAGTCCCTCCACCCCTCTAGATGTGGCGCTTATGTTGGGAGAAGTCTACCACGCGCTCCGCCGACGTTTGCAGGCACGCTGGCCGGCTAACCTAGGCGAACGATGACCTTGCCGCACGAAGAGAAGACGAGCCAGCCAGATGCCGAACCTTCCGAAACCAAGGCTGCGGCGGCCTGGCCGGCGCGGCGAGCTCGTCGGCCCCACCTCCCCGCCTGAGCCCCAGACCCCGCGCGTCGAGCAGATCGACGCGTCCGGCCTGCGCTGGGTCAACATCGAGCGCCCCGGCGCGCTCGAGCGCGCCTGGCTGGAGGAGCACTTCCAGTTCCACGCCCTCGACCTCGAGGACGTCCTCTCCCGCAACCAGCGGCCGAAGATCGACATCTACGACGACTACCTGTTCATCGTCCTCCACCTGCCTGTCTTCGACCGCGCCGCCGGGCGCCTCGGCGCCGGCGAGCTCGACCTCTTCGTCGGACCCGACTACATGGTCACGATCCCGAACCAGCCGCTGCAGCCCGTTGAGTATCTGTTCGAGCGCTGCCGCAGCAAAGAGGACCTGCGCGAGCAGCTCTTCTCGCGCGGCTCCGGGTACCTGCTCTACCGGCTGGTCGACGACAGCTTCGACTACTGCTTCCCGATGCTGCGCAAGATCGGCAACAAGCTCGACGCGCTCGAGGACGACATCTTCGACGGCCGCTCCGAGGAGGTCGTCCGCGACATCTCCAACGTCAAGCAGGAGATCATCAACTTCCGCAAGGTGATCCGGCCGCAGCGCCCGGTCCTGCGCGACCTCGAGAAGGTCAAGCAGCGCTACCTGGCGACCGACCTCGACCTCGAGATCTACTTCGACGACATCGTCGACGCGCACGAGCGGATCTGGGACATGCTCGAGAACTACAAGGAGGTGGCGGAGGCGCTGGCGGAGACCAACGAGTCGGTGATCTCCCACCGCGTCAACGACATCCTCCGCGTGCTCACCTCGATCAGCGTCATCGTCCTGCCGCTGACCCTGATCGCCAGCATCTGGGGAATGAACTCACACGTTCCCGGCGAGGGCGGCACGACCGCCTTCTGGCTGGTGCTCGGCTCGATGCTGGTGATTCTGCTCGGGATGGTCGGCTACTTCCGTCGGCGCGGCTGGCTCTAGGAGGTGACACCGGCGACGATCTCGGGAGTGATGATGACCGGCTTCGACTGGGCGGCCTTGCAGTTGACCGGATTCGATTTGCTCGGCAGTCGGGACTTCTTGGTCTTCGCCACGTAGCGGCCCGGCACGAGCGGGTCGATGGACAAGTACCAGACGCCATACCTGTCAGTGTCCGCCGAACCGATCTTCTTGCCGTCGCGAAACAGTTCAATCTTGCGACCCTGCTCGCAGTAGTGCTGCGCCGGCGCGTCCACATCGCCCTTGACGCTCGCCTTCGCCTGCGGCTCGTAGGGGTCGTCATAGGGCGTCAGCTGCCACGGCAGCAACGTCTTCACGTTGGTCACTCTGGCCGGCGCGACCGCCGCGCCGATCCCCAGTGCCACGACCACGACCATCCCGACCAGCAAACGAACCCGCATACTCTCCCCCTATTCCGTGGACCAGAGCCGCTGGGACCCTAGGCGTCCGCGCGGCTCAGGTCAATACGGTAGCTGACGTACGCGGCGCCCCCCGACCGCCTGAATAGGATGGCGCCTGTGGCCAACTTTCGGATCTGGGCGCCCTGGCGCCTCGCCTACGTGACCGACGCGGCAAAGGACATCGAGGAGCAGTGCATCTTCTGCGCCAAGCCGGCGGCGGACGATGACAGGGCGAACCTGATCGTCCACCGCGGCGAGAGCTGCTTCGTGATCCTCAACCTCTTCCCGTACACCAACGGACACCTGATGGTGGCGCCCTACGAGCACATCGGCCGCCTGCAGGACTTCCCGGGGGCGACGCTGACCGAGATGATGGAGCTGTCCCAGCAGGCGATGGAGCGGCTCGAGAGCGCCTACGAGCCGCATGGCTTCAACGTCGGCTTCAACCAGGGCCGGGTCGCCGGGGCCGGGGTCGAGCACCACATTCACATGCACGTGGTCCCGCGCTGGGCAGGCGACAACAACTTCATGCCGGTGATCGCCGACACGAAAGTGATGCCGCAGTCGATCGAGCAGAGCTTCGAAGCGCTGGAAGGCGCGTTTTGAGCGAGCCCGCGCCGCTGGCCCCGCCGGGGATCTTCAAGGCCTACGACATCCGCGGCCTGCACGGCACGGAGATGGACGAGGGCACCGCGCACGCGATCGGCCGCGCCTTCGCGCGGGTGCTCGGGCGCCTGCGCGGCAAGCCGGTCTCGGAGCTGCGGATCGGGCTCGGGCGCGACATGCGGCTGACCGCGCCGGCGATGGCGGCGGAGCTGCGCGACGGCCTCATCTTCGAGGGCGCGACCGTGCTCGACGCCGGCATGGTCGCGACCGAGATGCTCTACCACCTGGTCGGCTCACGCGGGCTCGACGGCGGCGCCATGGTCACCGCCTCGCACAACCCCAAGGCCTACACCGGGGTCAAGCTCGTCCGCGAGGGAGCGCTGCCTCTCTCCGGCGACGCCGGCATCGGCGAAGTCCAGGCCGAGATCGAGGCCGGCCTCGGCCCCGCCCCGGGCGGCGGCTCGCTGGAGGAGGTCGACATCTGGGAGGAGTTCCGCGCCCACGCCCTCTCGTTCATCGATCCCGCCGTGGTGAAGCCGATGAAGGTCGTCGTGGACGGCGGCAACGGGATGGGCGGGCCGATGGTCGGCCCGATCCTCGAAGGGCTGCCGCTCGAGCTGGAGGAGATGTACTTCACGCCCGACGGCGAGTTCCCCGACCACGAGCCGAACCCCCTGCTGCCCGAGAACCGGCAGATGATCATGGACCGGGTGCGGGCGACCGGGGCCGACCTCGGGATCGCTTGGGACGGCGACGCCGACCGCTGCTTCTTCATCGACGCCAGCGGCGAGTTCTGCGACGGCGACTTCATCTGCGCGCTGCTGGCGCGGGCGGCGCTGCGCAAGAACCCCGGCGCGACGATCCTCTACGACCCCCGCTCCAGCCGCGCCGTGCCGGACCTGGTCGCCGCCGAGGGCGGGCGCTCGGACCTCTCCCGGGTCGGCCACGCTTTCTTCAAGGCGCGGATGCGCGAGGAGCGGGCGGTGTTCGGCGGCGAGGTCTCCGGCCACTACTACTTCCGCGACTTCTGGAACGCCGACTCGGGCACGATCCCGGCCTTGTTGATGCTGGAGCTGCTCTCGGTCGACGGGCGCGGCCTCGGCGAGCTGATGGCTGAGTTCCGCTCCCGCTACT
>JBFXEM010000016.1:0-11771 GCA_050180135.1 Solirubrobacterales bacterium
GGGTCGGATGTCGCGCCGGGCCGAGCGGATCGCCGCCGTCCACTCCAGCAGCACCTCCCAGCCGAACAGGACCAGGGCCCTGGTGACGTTGAAGCCGTTGGCGAGGAACGCCCGGTAGCCGGGGTTCGCCCGCTTCTCCTCCGCCATGCGGCTGACCGTGAGAATCACCTCCTCGGCTTCGCCGGAGAGCAGGTTGCCGCGGCTCGCCCCGCCGTCGGCAAGCAGTCCCGCGCCGCTCGAGTGCCGCCGCTCGATCTCCGCGCAGTCGCTCGGCGACGAGCAGGAGACGATGGTCCCGCTCGCCTTCTCCACCCAGCGGAAGGCCGGGATGTCCTCGTTCGAGCCGAGCAGGATCCCCGACTGGCTGGCCCCGGTCTGCGAGGAGAGATCGGGCTCCCACTCGGTCAGGCGATAGCCGTCCTCCGCCAGCCAGCGCGCCATCGCCGGCGCGCTCCCGTCGCGCACGGCATCGCGCAGCACCGGCAATGCCAGCCCGTCGATCTCGAGAAAGAGAATCCCCGGTTCGTCGGTGTGGGCCAGGGTGCCCTGACGGCGGGCCACTCGCTGCACGACGCGCAGCGAGTAGGTGTCGTCGTCGTTGGCGCCGGTCAGCACCTGGAGCGCCAGCGAGACGATCGCCATCACCACCGCGGCCAGCAGCGCATCCCCAAACGAATCGACTTCGATGAAGTCGGGGAGGACGTCGCTCGTCAGCTCCAGCAGCAGCGCGTCGAGGAGCAGCACCGCCACGAAGCCGAGCGCCAGGGTCAGCGGCAGCCTCAGCGCGGCCACCACCGGAGGCAGGACGGCGTTGAGCAGAGCGATCAGCGCCGCGACCAGGAGGGCGCCGCCAAATGCACCGATGCTCACGCCCGGCACCAGCGCGGCCGCGACATATAGCGACGCCGCTGAGAGGGCCCAGGAGAAAGCCAGCTGCAGCGGCTTGAGGCGCGGCTTCTGCGGCTGCCACTGCACCGCAGACCCGTACTCGGCGGTTCCTCCCACCATCGGGATCTCCATCTTCGGGGTCAGGACCTCGGGTCGCGGGCAAATCTACCGTCGCGCCTTATGGTTTGGCGATGGAGTTCGAGCAGGTCAATCGTCTCGCCGCGTTCGCCGCTCTTGTGTCCGCCGCAGTCCTCGTCGTCCTCGGTGTCGACATCGTCCTTTCTGGGTTTCTTCTCGGCGTTGCCGTTCTGGTCGGTCTCGGGGTCGCAATCGCCGCGGCCTGGTATGGCTTGACCCGTACCGGACCGAGCAGGCCGCTGGGATTCGGGATCGCCGCTCTTGCTCTGGTGCTCACGGTTGGCGCACTGCTCGTCAAGGGCGATCACCTGGTGCAGGCCCTCGTCATCGTGGTGGCCCTGGGCCTGATGCTGGTCGCGACGCGGGCGGCTTTCAGGATCCACGCCCCGCTCGCCCGGGCGCCCGATCCACGGCACCCCGCGCTTTTCTACAACCCGAAGTCGGGTGGGGGGAAGGCGGAGAGGTTCCACCTGGCCGAGGAGGCCCGCGCCCGTGGGATCGAGCCGATCGAACTGGAGCTCGGGACCGACCTCGAGCAGCTGGTCCGCAAGGCGATCGCCGACGGAGCCGACGCGCTCGCGATGGCCGGCGGGGATGGCTCGCAGGCCGTGGTGGCAATGGTCGCCGCCGAGCAGGGCCTCCCCTACGCCTGCGTCCCGGCCGGGACGCGCAACCATTTCGCGCTCGATCTGGGGGTCGACCGCGACGACGTGGTCGGTGCTCTCGACGCCTTCGCCGACGGTCGGGTCAAGCGGGTCGATCTCGCCGAGGTCAACGGCCGGGTGTTCGTCAACAACGTCTCCGTCGGTCTCTACGCCGAGGCCGTGCAGCGCGAGGGCTACCGGGAGGCGAAGCTGAGGACCATCCTCGACACCCTTCCCGAGGTCGTCGGGCCCGAGGGCAGGGGGCTGGGGATGCGATGGACCGGACCCGGTGGGGATGAGCACTCCTCGGGGGCGGCGATTCTCGTATCCAACAATCGCTACCGCCTCGGGCGCGCGGTCGGCTCCGGCACCCGGCCGAGGATCGACGAGGGCTCGCTTGGGGTCGCCGTCGCCTCGAGGCCGACGGGTCGCCGCCTCTTTTCGCGGCCCTGGCGGGAGTGGTCCGCGCCCGCTTTCGATGTCGAGGCGGATGGCCCTGTTGCCGCCGGAATCGACGGCGAGGCGGTGACGCTCGACCCGCCCTTGCGCTTCAAATCTCTTCCCGCGGTGCTGCAGGTGCGGATCGCCGCCGCGCACCCCGGTGCCTCTCCGTCCGCGGCGATGCCCGATCGCGCTTGGGAGACCGTCGCGATGTTGGTGCGGATGGCCGCGGGGAGGACCCGGACCGGCGGCTAGCTCCTGGCGCCGCCGCCCTCCGATCGGATCGCGGCGAGGGCCGCCTCGATCGAGGGGTAGAAGTGATCTTTGTCGAGCGTCTTCATCAGCCCGTAGCGCAGGGTCAGCTCTTTGAGGCGGTCGCGCAGCTCGACGAAGGCGAGGTGTATTCCCGCGGCGTTCAGCTCGCGGTCGAGCTGCTCCAGCATCTCCGCCGCGGTCACGTCGACGTCGGTGACGGCCTCGCACTGCAGGACGATCCAGCCGGGCTCCCGCTCGCGCACGAGCCGCCTGACCTCGTCGCGGAACCTTCCCGAGTTGGCGAAGAACAGCGGCGCCTCCCAGCGGTAGACGACGACGCCGGGGACTTCCTTGGCGTCAGGGTAGGCGGTCACGTTGTGCCATCCCTCCAAATCGTCGGGACGCCCCAGGACCGCGCCGTGCGGCCACCAGTTGCGGCGGAAGAAGAGGATGATCGCCAGCAAGACCGCGACCACGATTCCCTGCAAGACGCCGAGCAGCACGACTCCGGCGGTGGCGACCAGGGACACGCCGAGCGCGCTTTTGCGCATCTCGTAGTAGCGGCGCAGCAGCGGCAGGTTCATCAGCGACAGCGCCGCGGCGATGACGACTGCCGCGAGCGCCGCTTGCGGCAGGTCGGTGAGCAGCGAGTTCAGGAAGAGAAGGAGGACCGCGACGAGCCCGGCGCCGACCAGGCCGGCCAGCTGGGTCTTTGCCCCCGACTGCTCGGCGACCGCGGTCCTCGAGCCGCTCGTCGAGACCGCGAACCCCTGGAAGAAGCCGGCGGCCACGTTCGCCGCACCGACGCCGATCATCTCCTGATCGGGCTTCACCTCTTCCCCGCGACGGGCCGCGAAGCTGGTCGCGGTCGCGATCGTGTCGGTCAGCGAGACCAGGGTGATGCCGAGCGCCGCGATCAGCAGTGCCGGTACGTCGCCGGCGTCCGTCCAGGGAAGCCCGGGGGTGGGGACTCCCTGGGGCAGTGAGCCGACCGTGGCCACCCCGTGGTCGGCCAGGCCGAAAGCCGCCGAGGCGACGGTGGCCGCCACGACTCCGACGAGGATCGCCGGCAGGCGCTTGCTGAAGAGCGGGAGCACGAGCAGGATGGCGAGGACGGCGAGCCCGAGCACGAGGGTGGCGGCGTGGGTCTGGTCGATGCCTTCCACGAACGCCTTCAGCTCCGCGAGAAAGGAGTCGGCGTCGGTGGAGAATCCAAACAGCTTCGGCAGCTGCCCGACGATGATCGTGATCCCGAGCCCGTTCATGTAGCCGACCTGCACCTCCTTGGAGAGCAGGTCGGCGACGAACCCGAGCTTGCCGAGGCCGAGGCCGATCTCGATCAGGCCGACGAAGATCGCCAGCATGCCCGCCAGCACGATTGCGCTCCCGGGGTCGTCGACGACCAGCAGCGGCGTGATCGAGGCGAGGATCAGCGGGGAGATCGAGGAGTCGGGCCCGAGCACGAGGACCCGGGAAGGCCCGAAGAGGGCGTAGCCGACCAGACAGGCGATCGTCGTGTAGAGGCCGGTGACCGCCGGCAGGCCGGCGAGCTCCGCGTAGGCCATTCCCTGGGGGACCAGGATCGCCGCCAACACGACTCCCGCCACCAGGTCCGGTCGGGCGGATTGGCCGGGGTAATCCCGGATCAGGTCGATTCCGGGCACCCAGCGACGCAGCCGTCCGGGGCGGGGAAGCTGCCTTCCTGAATCCACGGGCCGATTATCCGGGAGCGGCGGCGACTTCGGATAGGAAGTCCCTACTCGTCGCCGCCGGCGTTCATGGCGCCCTGGTCATGGAGCGATCCTGGAACAGCCAACTGCCGCGCGGCGGTTTCCGCCGATCCCGATCGCAAGGTGGAATCAGAGCTCACCCTCTCGGGGTGAGGTAATGCCGGCAGCCTGCTCCTACGCTGCTCGAGATCACTTTCCCAGCCGAATAGAAGAGGCGACATGGACGACAAGCTTGCTAGCTGGAACGACGGCGCCGCCAAGGACGCCATCGTCGGATTTCTCAAGGGTGCGACCACCCCTGGAGACGACTACCTGGAGCCGGCCGAGCGGGTCGCGACGTTCGACAACGACGGCACGATGTGGATCGAGCAGCCGCTGCCGGTGCAGCTCGACTTCATCTTTCGCGCTCTCGCGGCAGCAGCCCAGAAGGATTCCTCGCTGGCGGGGCAGCAGCCTTACAAGGCGATCCTCGAGCAGGACAAGGAGTTCTTCGCCGCGGTCGGCCAGCAGAAGCCGGAAGCGATCATGGCCCTGGAGGAAGCGCTCGCGAACAACTGGCACGGCTCCAAGCCGAGCGAGTTCGACGCCGAGGTGCGCCGTTACCTGGGGGGCACGAAGTCGGAGAAGTTCGACAAGCCCTACACCGACCTCGTCTACAAGCCGATGCTGGAGCTCTTCGACCTCCTGCGCGAGCACGAGTTCCGCGTCTTCGTCTGCTCCGGTGGCGGCCGCGACTTCATGCGGACGATCGCCGAGAGCGCCTGGGGGATCAACAAGGAGGACGTAATCGGCACCGCCGCCCAGTACGAATACAAAGACGGCGAGCTCTACCGCTCCGACAAAGTGCTGGGCGGAATCGCCCTCGGTCCGGGCAAGCCCGAGCACATCTTCGCGACGGCCGGCCGGCTGCCGGCCTTCGCCGGCGGCAACGCCGACGTCGACATCGAGATGCTCGAGTCGGCGAAGTTCTCGATCCTGGTCGTCCACGACGACGAGGATCGCGAGTTCGCCTACACCGCCGGCGCCGAGAAATCGGTGGCGGCGGCCGAAGCGCAGGGCTGGACCCTGGTCAGCGTCAAGAACGACTGGAAGGTGGTGTTCTGATGAGCGATCTGACCGCGATCGACATCCTCATGCTCCCCGACGCGACGATGCACGAACGCGCCGAGGCACTGAACGGGGAGATGCGCACGAGCGTCCCCGAGGGGTTCGCGCTCGACGCCAACCACACCCCTCACATCACCCTGCTGCAGCGCTACGTCCGTACCGCCGACCTCGACCAGGTCTACGCGGCGGTCAAAGGGGCGATCGACGGCTCCGACCCCAGCTCGCTGGAGCTAAAGGGGGTCAAAGTCGCCCACATGAAAGTCGCCGCCCAGCCTGGCCTCGGGCTCGCCGGACTCGTCGTGCAGCCGAGCCCGGGAGTGCTCGACCTGCAATCCGCGCTGATCTCCGCGGTCGAACCCTTCGTCGAGTCCGGCGGCACCGCCGACGCCTACGTGACCAGCGCGGAGGAGCCGGAGATCAACCAGGACACGATCGACTACATCGAGCGCTACGTGCCCGCCCACAGCGGCTCCAACTACATCGCCCACGTCACCGTTGGCCTCGCCAAGCTCGACTTCCTCGCCGACCTCGAGGCGAAGCCGTTCGAGCCCTTCGCCTTCCACCTGGCCGGGTTCGCGGTCTTCCACCTCGGCAACAACGGGACCGCGCAGCGCGAGCTGAAGAAGTGGGACCTCGGGAGCGAGGGCTGATCGGGATGGGTACCGACCAGGCACTGAAGGAGGCCGTCGTCGATCTGTTCGAGCGCGACGTCGTCGCGCCGGCTGAAGACTTCGCCGATCCGGGCCAGGAGTGGCGCCGCCTCTTCTCCGAGGCCTACGGCACCTTCCTCCTGGTGCTGGTGGCGGCCGGCGGCGGGATGATGGGGCAGGCGTTCCCCGACACGATCAGCCGCACGGCGGCGGTGATAGCGCCGGGATTGATGGTCGCGGGAATCATCCTCTTCATGGGCAAGGTCTCTGGGGCGCACCTGAACCCGGCCGTCAGCTTCGCCTTCGCCCTGCGCGGCGACTTCCCCTGGCGCCGGGTGCCGGGCTACGTGGTCGTGCAGCTGATCGGGGCCACGCTCGCCTGCCTTTTCCTCTGGCAGGTGGTCGACGTCTCGGCCACGTTCGGCTCGAACTATCCGGCGGTGGGCTTCTCGGACGGCGCCGCGTTCTGGATGGAGCTGGCCCTCACCTTCGGTCTCGTCAGCGTCATCCTCGGCACCGCTTCCGGCGCCCAGAACGTGGGCACGATCGGCGCCCTTGCGGTCGGCTCCTACGTCGCCCTCGCCGGTCTCTGGGGCAGCCCGATCTCGGGCGCCTCGATGAATCCCGCCCGCACCTTCGGTCCCGATCTCGTCGGCGGCGACTTCAGCTCCTACTGGGTGTACGTCGCCGGCCCGGTCGCCGGCGCCGCGCTCGCCGTTGGCACGGCCTTCCTCCTGCGTGGAGCAGGAGGGGGCGCCTCCGGCTCCGGTGCCGCCCAGGGCGAGCTTCACACCGAGGTCGCCCGCCCCGCGCAGCGCTGAGCGGACGGCAGCTTGGCCGTACGGCCAAGCTGCCGCAACCGCAGTTACATAGGCTCCCCGAACCAACGTCCCGGGAGCCTGTTTGGCCAGCGAGGTCGCAGCGAAGAGGTCCGATCGACCCATCGACAATGGATCTCCCCTGGTCGAGCGTCCGCGACTGTTGCGACGGGTCCGCGACAGCAAGGCCCCGACCGTGCTCCTCTGCGCTCCCTCGGGCTACGGGAAGTCGGTGCTCCTCGCGCAGTGGGCGGCCGCCGACCCACGCCCCTTCGCGTGGGTGCTGCTCGGCGCCCACCACAACGACGCCACCATCCTGGTGGCGGCGATCGCCGACGCGCTCGCCCCGTTCGAGCCGCTCCCGGAGGAGGTCGGCGACGCGTTGATCGCGCCCCAGCCCGACGTCGTCGGAGTCGTGCTGCCTCGCCTACAGCACGCTCTGCGGAACCGCGAGCACGCTTTCGTCCTCGTTCTCGACGAGGTCGAGCGGCTCGAGTCGCCGGAGGCTCTGGCGGTCCTCGCCGCCTTGATGGAGGGGCTCGCTCCCGGCTCCCAACTCGCCTTGGCGAGCAGGACCGAACTGCCGCTCAGGCTCGCCCGCCTCCGCGCCAACCGGGCGCTGCTGGAGCTGCAGCGCGCCGACCTGACCATGACCAAAGCCGAGTGCGGGGCGCTGATCGACGGCATCGGGGTGAGCGTGCGGCCGCGGCAGCTCGACGCCCTCGTGCTGCGGACGGAGGGATGGCCGGCCGCCCTCTACCTGGCGGGCTCGGCGATCGGCGAGAGCGCCGACATCGGCTCGGCGATCGCCCAGTTCGCCGGCGACGACCGCCGCGTCGTCGACTACATCCGCGAGGAGCTGCTGCTGACGGTCTCCCGCAAGCGCCTCGACTTCCTGATGCGCGCCAGCGTGCTCGAGCGGCTCAGCGGCCCGGTCTGCGACGCGGTTCTCGAGCGCGACGGCTCGGCGGCTGTGCTGAGAGACCTCTCGCGGTCGAACATGCTGGTGATGGCGCTCGACCGCCGCGACGAGTGGTTCCGCTTTCACCCGCTGCTGCGCGAGATGCTGCAGGCCGAGCTGCGCCGATCCCAGCCGGGGATCGAGCGCGACCTGCACCTGCGCGCTTCCGCCTGGTGGGAGGCCGAGGGCGACTGGGACCTGGCGATCAGCCACGCGGTCGCGGCCGGGGGGACGGCCCGAGCCGGACAGCTGCTTTGGGCAGCGGTACCGGAGTACATGACCCGGGGCCGGAACGCCAGCATTCTCGGCTGGCTGGGCCGGCTCGGGAAAGAGAGGGTCGCCTCCAGCCCCGGACTCAGCCTCACCGCGGCCTGGGCGCAGCTGACCCTCGGCTGCGGGCCCCCGGCCGAAGCGCTGATGGCGGTCTCCCGGCGCCTGATCGCCGCCGAGCCCGAGTCCGAATACCGGATCTCCCTCCAGGTGGGCCTGACCCTGGCGGACGCCGTCCTTGCCCGCGAGGGCATCGCCGCGATGCGGGCGCAGGTCGAGCCGGCGCGGGCGCTCCTGCCCGACGACAATCCCTGGCACTCGGTCTGCTGCCTGCTCGACGGGGTCGGGCTGCTGCTTGAAGGAAAGGGGAGCGAGGCTCGGGCTCAGCTCGCCGAGGGCAACCGGCGGGGCGCCGTCGGCGCCCCCAACCTGCAGGCGATCTGCCTCGCCCAACTGGCCTGGCTCGCCGCCGAGGAAGGCGCCTGGGGGGACGCCGAGCGCGACGCCGGCCGGGCGATCGCGCAGATCGAGCGCACCGGCATCGGCGAGTACCCGATGGTCGCGCTCGCCTTCGCCGTCTCCGCCCTGGTGCGGGCGACCCGGGGCGCCGTCGACCTTGGCGCCGCCCACCTCGCGACCTCGACCCGCCTGCTCGCCGAGCTCGATGAGTTCGCGCCCTGGTACGAAGCGGAGACGCGGATCGTGCTGGCCGCGGCCAGCGCCCGGCTCGGCGACCCGGCCGCCGCCCGCGCTCTGCTCGACCAGGCGAATCGGGAGATCGAGCTGAGCGGTGAGGAGACGCAGCTGCGCCGCTGGGCAGACGAGGTCGGACAGCTGATCGAGCGCCAGGCGGGCTCTGCCGCCGAGCAGCTCACCACGGCCGAGCTGCGCATCCTCCGCCACCTGTCGAGCCACCTCTCGCTTCCACAGATCGCGGCCACCGTTCACGTCTCGCCGAACACCGTGAAGACGCACGTGCGCAACATCTACTTGAAGCTCGAAGTGTCCTCCCGCCGGGAGGCGGTCGAGCTCGCGCGGCGCTCGGGTCTGCTTGCCACCGAGTAGACGAGATCACCCCGTCGGTGTGAGGCGCGGTATCGGCTGACGTCGTACGGTCGAACCAGCGGCCCCGATTCTCGCCGCACGATCGATGAGACAGCTCGTGGCCATCGCCTACCAGGACGAAACGCTCGCCGGCCGGGCGGCCGAGGAACTCGACCGCTGCGCCGCGGAGCTGGTCGTCGATCCCGACGCCGCCTCGGTCGCCACCTGCGGGCGCGACGGCCGGGTGCGGCTTACGACCAGTCACCGCGACGGCGCCAGCTCCCACTGGAGCGAATTCTGGGGCGCTCTTCTGGATGCGGTGCTCAGCCCCAGCGACGAGGCCAGCGCCCTCGGCGGCGACTTTCCGCTGCGGCTCCGCCAGGCGCTGACCCCGGGGACCTCAGCCCTGCTGATGGCGCTAGCCGAGGAGCGCGAGGCGGCCGTCCTCGACGTGCTCAGCCCACTCGACGGCGAGCGCATCACCTGCCCCCTCCCAGCTGACCCGCCGCGCCGCGGCGGCGACGGGTTCCACTTTCGAAACTGAGAATTCCTCACCTCCGTCCATCGCAGACCGTTGTGAGAGGACTTAATGTCCGCGAAACCCAAGCTATGCTTTGGTTATGCATGACCGACCCGATCTGCGGGGGCTTGAGGCGACCGCTTACTCCCAGCACGGATACTTCACCACGCGCCAGGCCCGTGAGCATGGGTTCAGCAGCCAGCTCCTGAGTCACTACGTGGGCCGGGACCGGTTCGAGCGGGTGCGGCGCGGGCTCTATCGCCTGCCCGGCTTTCCTCGTCCGGAAGACGACGAGATGCGTGAGAAGTGGATGGCGGTCGGCCGCGAGAAGGCCGTCCTCTCGCACCAGAGCGCACTGGCCCTGCTCGATCTCAGCGACAACATTCCCAACGCGGTCCACCTGCTCGTCGGACGTCGATACCGCGGTCTGCGCCGTCCGCCCGGCGTCGTCATTCATACCCGCCCCGACGAGGAAGAGGTCGACACGGTCTGGCGCGAAGGCCTCTCCCTAACTGCTCCCGCGCGAACGCTCGTCGACGTAGCCGAGGAAATTCAGCCCGAGCAACTGGAGATGGCCGTGCGGCAGGCGCTTGGCCGCGGGCTGCTCACTGCGCGGGAGCTGGAGGAGGAGGCCCGACGGCGCGGTCGCCCCGACGCGGTACGCGCCGCCCTTGCGGCGGTGACCGGGTGAGATACGAGACCGCCACCGCGTTTCGCATGGCGCTGGAGCAGCGGATGAAGACTGAGGCCGAGAGGACCGGCTTCAACCTCGCACGCCTTCGCAAGCGAGTCGCTTTCGAACTGTTCCTACGACGCCTCGCCCAAGTGGCGCCGGATCGTTGGGTGCTGAAGGGAGCCTTGGCGCTTGACTTCCGCTTGGGTGGAGCTTCGCGCTCGACCAAAGACATCGACCTCGGTCGCGACGACGACGAGGAGGCCGCGATCGAGGACATCGCCGCCGCGCAGCGACTCCGCCTCGATGACTTCTTCACCTTCACGGCAAGCAGAACCGACGCGTTCGACGAGGTCGATGAGTTCCAGGCGATTCGTTTTCACGTGCGCGCTGAGCTGGCGGAGCGCGTCTTCGAGCAGTTCGTCGTTGATATCGGCTTCTCGAGATCAGCCGGCTCGGAGCCAGACAGACTGCGCACGTCGGACTTTCTCTCCTTCGCAGGAATCGAGCCGCTCGAGCTTCCCGCGATACCGCTTGCCCAGCACCTGGCCGAGAAGGTCCACGCTTACACGCGGAGCTATGGCACGACAGGTAGGCGCAGCACGCGGCCCAAGGACCTGATTGACATTCTGCTCATCGCGGACTCTCAGACGCTCGAAGCCGCCGCAGTGCGAGAGGCGCTGGAGCACGCCTTCGAGACCCGCGCCCGCCAGGCGCTTCCTGAAAGTCTGCTCGCCCCACCGCCCGAGTGGGCACCGGACTATGCTCGCCTCGCCGAGGAGGTCGGTCTCGATCCCGACGTCGCAGCGGCTTTCGAGCGGGCCGCAAGCTTCCTCGATCCGGTGCTCTCCGATGAGGCACAAGGGAGTTGGGACGCAGCAGTCAGCGCGTGGGCACCGAACGACACGCGGTAGCCAGAGTCGCGGGGCAATGCGAGTGGAGCTAGGCGGATTCGAACCGCCGACCTCCTGGGTGCGATTCAGGGAGAGTGTTCAGTAGAAGAAGCGTATTTGCAGGCATTTCCTATGGGCCTTCTGGACCGAGAGAGTCGCGAAATAGCCGTGGATTACCGCCGATATCCGGCATTTCAGCCGCTCGTGGCCCTTGAGCGGCTGAAATCGAGCGGCCTTGCCCCGATTCCGGCCCAAAAGCCGGTGCTACCTTTGCTGGCGATGACCAAGACCGAGCTCCACAAGCTTGTCGACGCCCTTCCGGATGAATCGCTGTCCGCCGCCGCGACTCTGCTTCGCCGTGCCCAAGACCCCGTCATGGCCAAGCTGGACGCCGCCCCCTACGACGACGAGGAGCTGACCGACGAGGACCTGCGCGCGATCAAGGACGCGCGCAGCGAGCCGGCGATCTCTTGGTCAGACGCCGAGGCGGAGCTGAACGCTGGCTGACTCAGGCAAGTGGCGGATCGAGATCCGCCCCGCTGCCGTGAAGTCCCTCCGCAAGCTCGGCCGCAAAGACCAGGAACGCATCAGCGTGGCGATTGGGCGACTCCCTGATGGGGATACGAAACGCCTTCGTGGACCGGAGCGTCTTTGGAGACTCCGAGTCGGGGAGTGGCGAATTCTTTTCGATCGACGGCCGGAGGACAGGGTGATCGACGTCTTGGCAATCCGACCGCGA
>JBFXEM010000017.1:0-11243 GCA_050180135.1 Solirubrobacterales bacterium
GTGGCCAGCACCTCCGGCACCGGCACCCCCTGCGGCCGCACCGCCGAGAGCAGGCGCGCTTCGCGGGCGACGTCGTGGGCCGAGGGCGGCAGCGGACCGCGCGGCGGGCGCCGCAGCACCAGCCTCGTATCGCCGCGCTCGATCAGGAAGGTGAGGTTGGAGTGGCCGTCGCCGATCGGCGTGATCTCCAGCTCGCCGGCGCCGAGCCCGGCGGCGTCGAGGAACTCGCGCAGCGGCTCGATCACGATCAGCGGCTCCATCGCCGCCGCCGCGGCCTGCGCCGGGGTGCGGACGACGTCGCCGCTCCCGACCCCGCCTCCGCTCACGGTCCGGCTACGGCCTGGGCGGGACGGGCAGCGTGGGCGCGCAGGGTGCGCCGCGCGATCGACCAGAGGTGCGTCTCGGTCGGGCCGTCGTAGATGCGGAACGGCCGCAGCTCGTTCATCATCCGCGCCAGCAGCGTGTCGCCGGAGATCCCGGTCGCGCCACAGACCTGGATCGCCCGGTCGATCACCCGGTTGACCGCCTCCGCGACATAGGCCTTGGCCACCGAGGACTCGTGTTTGGCCTTCTCGCCGCGGTCGAGCGCCCAGGCGCAGCGCCAGATCAGCGCCCGGCTCGACTCGATGTCGATCACCGAGCGGGCGATCTGCTCCTGGACCATGCCGAGCTCGCCGAGCGGCTGCCCGAACGCTTCGCGCTCGCTCACGTAGTCGAGCGAGATGTCGAAGGCGCGCCGCGCGGTGCCGAGCCAGCGCTCGCAGTGGGTGAGCCGGGCCGGCGCCAGTCGCACCTGGGCGTAGGCGAAGCCCTCGCCGACCTCGCCGAGCACGGCGTCGTCGCCGACCTCGCAGTTCTCGAAGCTGACTTCGGCGTGGCCGCCGGGGAAGGCGCGGTCGGTGGCCTCGATGATGCGCTCCACCTTGTAGCCGGGGTTGTCGGCGTCGACCAGGAACATCGTCGCCTTGCCGTCGGTCATCGCCATGCAGATCGTGAAGGCGGCCCCCTCGGCGCCGGTGATGAACCACTTGCGGCCGTCGATCAACCAGCCGGACTCAGTCCGCGTCGCCGTCGTCTTCAGCATCGACGGGTCCGAGCCGGCGCCGGGGGCGGGCTCGGTCATCGAGAAGCAGGAGCGGATCTTGCCCGCCGCCAGCGGCACCAGGTACCGCTGCCGCTGGGCCGGAGAGGCGATCACGTCGAGCATGTGCAGGTTGCCCTCGTCGGGGGCGGCGCAGTTGAGCGCCTGGGCGCCGAGCAGGCTGTAGCCGGACTCCTCGAGGATCACCGCGGTGCCGCGGTGGTCGAGCCCGAGCCCGCCCAGCTCCTCGCTCAGCTGCGGCGCGAACACGCCCCACTCGCGGGCGCGCTCCTGCAGCTCCGCCCGCAACCCCTCGTCGGTCCCGTGTACGCCGACGTCGCGGTGCTCGTTGGGGACCGCCACCTCGCGGATGAAGGCGCGCACCCGTTCGCGCAGCTCCAGCAGCTCGGGGTCCAGCTCGAAGTCGATCATGCGCGCGGCTCGGCGGTAGTCATGGCCTGAACGTAGACCCGGGCCGCGCTTTGGCCGAACGGCCACCGTGCCCGCCTTCGTCGATTCCACAACCCCACGCCTGCGCGCGGTTGGGCTGACTGCGGGGATCTGGGACCGTCAGTGCGGGTCAGCCGCGCGCTGCCCAGACCCCGACAGGAGGAGCGAGATGGCGATCTGCGTGACCGGAGGGTCCAGTGGGCTCGGCAGGGCGATCGCCGAGCGGTTCGCGCGCACCGGCACCGACGTCTTCGTCAACTACCACGCCAACGACGAGGCGGCGGCGGAGGCGGTGGCGGCGGTCGAGGCGGCGGGCGGCCGGGCGCACCTGGTCAAGGCCGACGTCGGCACCCCCGCGGGCGTGCGCGAGGTGATCGACGCGGTGCGCTCGGCGGGGGTCGAGCGGCTCGACCAGGTCGTCCACTGCGCCGCCAAGGCGGTCGGCGGCCCGCTGATCGAGGTCGACCCGACCGAGCTGCGCGAATCGATCGCCGTCAACGGCCTCGCCCTGGTCGACCTCGCTCGCGAGGCCGGCCCGCTGCTCGGCGAGGGCAGCACGATCTTCTACCTCTCCAGCCGCGGCGCCCGCTTCGTGATCCCCGAATACGGCGCCCTCGGCACCGCCAAAGCGCTCGGCGAGCACGTCGTCCGCTACCTCGCCAAGGAGCTCGCCCCGCGCGGGATCCGGGTGATCACGGTCGCCCCCGGCGCGGTCGACACCGCCGCCCTGCGGGCGATGTTCCCGGACACCTACCAGGACCGCCTGGCCGCCTCAGCGGCGGCGAACCCGATGGGGCGGGGGCTCGAGCTCGAAGACGCGGCGGCGCTCTGCGAGAAGCTCTGCGACGCCGAGCTCTCGATGGTCACGGGGCAGACGATCACCGTCGACGGCGGCATCTCCTTGTGATTCTGCCGCTGCAGGCCAGCACGCAGGACTTCCAGCTGACGCTGTCCCACCTCTACGGTCGCATGCGTGGGGTCCACGGCGAGGCCGAGATCGTCACCGCGCTAGACGCCGCGGGGACGAGGAAGCGGATCGCCGCCGCCGATCTCGCCGACCGGGCCGAACGGCTCGCCGCCGCCCTCGCCGCGCTCGGGCTCGAGCCCGGCGACCGCGTCGGCGTCTTCGCCCCCAACACCCAGGAGCACCTCGAGGCCTACTACGCGGTGCCCTGCTCGGGCCTGGTCCTGCACACGATGAACCCGCGCCTCTCGCCCGAGCAGATCGCCTTCACCGTCGAGCACGCCGGCGACAGGGCGATCGTCCTCGACGCCTCGCTGGCGGCGGCGCTGGCGCCGATCGCGGCGCGGCTCCGCGGCGTCGAGCACTACGTCGTGATCGGCGAGGATCCGGAGCGCTCGATCCCCGGTGCCCTCGACTACGAGGCGCTGATCGCCGCCGCGAGCGGCGCCTTCGACTGGCCCGAGCTCGACGAGCGCAGCGCCGCCGCCCTCTGTTACACGTCGGGCACGACCGGCAACCCGAAGGGCGTCGCCTACTCCCACCGCGGCCTCTGCCTGCACACGCTGACGATGGCCGGCCACGACGCCTACCGGATGTCCGAGCGCGACCGCGTCCTCGCCGTGGTGCCGATGTTCCACGCGATGGCCTGGAACCTGCCCTACCTGGCGGGGATGGTCGGCGCCGACCTGGTGATGCCGGGCCGCCACCTGCAGCCCGAGCCGCTGACCCGGCTGATCGAAGCCGAGCGGGTGACGGCGACCTGCGGCGTGCCGACGATCTGGATGGACGTGCTGCGCTACGCCGACGAGCACGGCTCCGACCTCTCCAGCCTGGAGCTGGCGATCTGCGGCGGCACCCAGGTACCGCCGCAGCTGATGCGCGAGTTCGAGCAGCGCCACGGGGTCGCGATCGTGCAGGGGTGGGGGATGACCGAGACGCTGCCGGGGGCGGCCCTCGCCCACGACCCGCCCGGGGCCGGGGAGGAGGAGCGCTGGGCCCGCCGCGAGCACGCCGGCCGCGTCACCCCCTTCTACGAGCTGCGGGTGGTCGCCGACGACGGCGCCGAGCTGCCCCGTGACGGCGTCGCCCAGGGGGAGATCCAGATCCGCGGCCCCGCCGTCGCCGGCTCCTACTTCGGCAACGAGGAGGCCAGCGCCGCCTCCTTCGACCGCGGCTGGCTGCGCACCGGCGACGTCGGCACCCTCGACGAGCGCGGCTGGCTGCGGATCACCGACCGCGCCAAGGACGTGATCAAGTCGGGCGGCGAGTGGATCTCCTCGGTCGACCTCGAGTCGGCGTTGATGGCGCACCCGGCGGTCACCGAGGCGGCCGTGATCGCGGTCCCCGACGAGCGCTGGAGCGAGCGCCCCTTCGCCTGCGTCGCCGCCGCCGGCGAGGTCAGCGAAGCGGAGCTGACCGAGTTCCTCGCCGGCCGCTTCGAGAAGTGGTGGCTGCCGGAGGGCTTCGCCTTCCTCGCGGAGATCCCGAAGACGAGCGTCGGCAAGTTCGACAAGAAGGCCCTGCGGGGCATCTACGCGGAAAGGACCCTGGATGGCTGAGGCACGACTCGACGGCAAGGTGGCGCTGGTGACGGGGGCGGGCTCGGGGATCGGCCGCGCCAGCGCCGAGCGGTTCGCCGCCGAGGGCGCCGAGGTCGCGGTTGTCGACGTCAAGGGGGCGGGGGAGACCGCGGCGGCGATCGAGGCGGCCGGCGGCAGCGCCCTGGCGATCGAGACCGACGTCGCCGACGGGGCCGCGGTCGCGGCGATGGCGGCCAAAGCCGTCGACTGCTTCGGCCGCGTCGACGTCCTCGTCAACAACGCCGGCATCCTCGACGACTACCTGCCCGCCGCCGACACCCCCGACGAGGTCTGGGACCGCGTGCTCGGGGTCAACCTGCGCGGCGTCTTCAACACCTCGCGGGCGCTGATCCCGCAGATGCTGGAGAACGGCGGCGGCGCGATCGTCAACGTCGCCTCGACCGCGGCCCTGGTCGGTGGCAACGGCGGTGCCGCCTACACCACCTCCAAGCACGCGATCGTCGGCTTCACCCGCCAGCTCTGCTTCGACTACGCGAAGGCCGGCGTCCGCGCCAACACGGTCTGCCCAGGGGCGGTGGAGACGGGGATGACGAAGGAGATCTTCGCCGCCGGCGACGCCGCCGTGATGGAAGCGGTGCGCTCGGCCCCGATCGGCCGCTGGGCCCAGCCCGACGAACTGGCCAGCGTGATCGTCTTCCTCGCCTCCGACGACGCCGCCTTCGTGCATGGCGCCACCTACGTCGTCGACGGCGGCTTCTCGGTCAAGTGACCGCGCCCAACTGACCCGCAACGAACCACACGGAGAGAGACCAATGGACAAAGCAGAATTCGCCGCCTCTTACTCGCAGCCGATCGGGACCGCAAGCCTCTACGGCCCGCCGCCTTACCTCTACCGCGGGGTCGAAGACTGCTTCATCGTCTACGAGGCCGAGCGCGATGGCGTCGAAGCGCTGCTGCCGCCCGGGGTCGAGATCGCCGACGAGACGCCGACCTGCATCGCCTGGGCCCGCTGGGTCCCCTTCTCGACCTTCGGCCAGTACCACGAGGCGTACATCATGATCCGGGCCAAGGTCGACGGCGAGACCTACCTCTACCAGCCGTTCATCTTCGTCGACAACGAGGTCCCACTCGGGGCCGGTCGGGAGATCTGGGGCTACGCCAAGAAGATGGCCGTCTTCGAGCGCAACTGGGGCGGCGGCGGTACTCCCTACGGCGAGCAGATGGTCTTCACCGTCCAGCGCCCCAAGGGCAACCCGATCATGACCGCCACGATCGTCTGCGACCGCATCGCCGACCCCGCCGAGCTCGAGGACACCCCCGTCCTCTCCACGCGCGTCATCCCCAACTCCGAGGCCGGCAAGCCCCCCTCGGTGGCCGAGCTGGTCCGCCTCGATGTCCCCGCCACCCTGCACACCTCCCAGGACGGCTCACCCAAGCTCTGGGCCGGCCGCGGCTCGCTCTCGATGCCCACCGTCTCCTCGATCGACCCCTGGCACCTGCTGCGCCCGACCAAGGTCGTCGAGGCCTACTTCGGCGTCTACGACTTCGACCTCCCGCACGGCCGCGTGATCAGGAACTACCTGGAGGACGAGGAGATCTGGGCGTAGGGCCTCTGTCTGGACACCGCCGCGGGGGCGCCCTGCCGACCCGTCTGAAACACTCCCGAGTGTGGAGGCCTTTCAGACTAATCCAGTGTCACTCGCGCATATGCTCAGCGCCGTCCACGAGCGGCAGCTCGCTCTGCCTGACTTCCAGCGCGACTTCGTCTGGGACCCCCGCGCCACGGAGGAGCTGATCGAGTCCATCTGCCGTTCGTTCCCGGCCGGGAGCCTCCTGTTCATGCCGTGGCGCGAGAACGCCTTCACCCCGCGCGCCATCCAGGGCGCCCCCGAGCTGAACGGCTCCACTCCCCACCAGCTGATCCTCGACGGTCAGCAGCGACTCAGCTCGCTTTACCAGGCCTGTTACGGGGCCGGCGACTACCGCTACTACGTCGACCTCAAACCGCTCCTCGTTGACGACGACATCGAGGAGGCGGTTTTCTACAAACACCGCAACCGCAACGGCTCCTACAAGACGATCGAGCAGCAGGCGGATCTGCTCGTGATGCCGCTGGGCGTGCTCTTCGGCGCCGGCGGCTTTCACGCCTGGATGGACGAGATCTCCGTGCTTCGACCGGAGGAGAATGCCGAGCTGGCGGAGCTGCGGGCCGAGCTGCGGGCGGTGCATGAAACGCACATCAAGCCGATCGAGGAGTACCGGTTCCCGGTGGTCGAATTGGCCCACTCGACCAGTCTCGAAGCGATCTGCTCGATCTTCGAGACGCTTAACCGCACCGGGATCAAACTCTCGGTCTTCGATCTTCTCGCTGCCCGCTTTTACGTCAAAGGCCTCGACCTCCGTCGCAAATGGCAAAGGACGACGCTCGAGACTCCGATCGTCGAGGAATTTGAGATCGACCGCTACTACCTTCTTCAGTCGATCGCCCTGCGGGCGAGGGGCTCGGTCAAGCGTGGCGACGTCCTGCAGCTCTCCGTGGTCGACGTCGAAGAGCACTGGGGCGGTGTCGTCGACGGTTACCGGGCGGCCTTGGAGATGCTGCGCGACGAATGCGGCGTGCGTTCGGGAAAGTGGCTTCCCTACGGCTATCTGCTCGTCCCGTTGGCGGCCCTGTGGGGGGAGGCGATCGAGGTCGGAGGTCCGGCCTCGGCGGTCAACCGCGAGCGGTTCAAGCAGTGGTTCTGGTGCAGCGGCATCTCCGCCGCCTACGACCGCGCGGCGAACACCCAGGCGGCGCGGGATTTCGCCGAGCTAAGGCGCTGGATCGGGGGCGACGGCCCCCCGACGACCGTCGCCGAGTTCCAGTTCGACCCCTCCCGCCTGCGTGAGATCACTCCCAAGCAGCAGTCGGTTTACAAGGCACTGATGGCCCTCGTGATCACCTGCGGCGCGCGCGACTTCCACCACGGCCAGGCGCTGACGCCGGCCTCGATCGCCGCGCAGCGGGTGGACGACCATCACATCTTCCCTCGCGCCTACCTCAATCCCGACGGCGACAACCCGGCCAACCCTTGGCAGCTGGTCGACAGCATCCTCAACCGGACGATGATCGATGCGGACACCAACCAGAGGATTGGGAAACGCCCCCCGGATGCCTATCTGGGGGAAATCAGGGACGAGCTCTCCGCGGCCGGAGATTCGGTGTTCGACCAGGTGCTCGATTCGCACCTCCTGCCGAGCGGTGACGACTCGCCGTTGATCGCAGCCGACTTCGAGCGCTTCCTCGACTGGCGCGAAGCTCAGGTCTCCGAGCGGATTGCCGTGTTGACCGGAACCGAGGTGCAGCCGATCGAGCTCCCGAACGTATCCACGTAGGTGAACTCCTCGACCTCGCGCCGCCTCAGCTTCTTGGGGAAGCCGTTCGCCGGGTAGCCCGCCACGACGTGGCAGGCGGTCAGGTAGCCGTCGGGGATCTCCAGCAGCTCCTTCACCTCGGGCTCGGCGCCGCAGAGGAGGGTGGTCACGGTCGTCGCCACGCCGGCGACGCGGAAGGCGATGCAGAGGTTCTGGACGAAGGGGTAGATCGAGGCGCCGCCGACCACCGAGGGGCGGTCGTACTCGAGGTCGGTGATGTGGAGGTCCCCGAGGCGGGCGCAGACGACGATGATCAGCGGGTGGCGGTCGAGGTTCTCGGCGAACTCGTTGGCCGCTAGGAGAGCCTTGCGCGCCGAGCCGTACTCGCCGAGCATGCTCGTGCCCGCGGCGGCTCCAGCGATGCCCGCCTCCGCCGCCTCGAAGTAGGCGCGCCACGGCGGCAGGTAGAGCTCCTTCAGCCGCCGTTTCTTCTCGGCGTCGCGGACGACCACCAGCCGCACCGGCTGGCGGTTGCCGCCCTGGGGCGCGAACCGGGCCGACTCGACCGCCGCGTAGACGACCTCGTCGGGAACGTCATCGGGCAGGTAGGCGCGGTTGGCCCCGATCGTCTTCATCGCGGCGATTGCGTCCATCCGTTCACCTCCGCCGTGTCGAGTTACTCAACCTCTGGTTGAGGAAATCGACACGGCCTAGATCCGCTCGATGATGGTTCCGGTTCCGAGCCCACCGCCGCAGCACATCGTCACCAGGCCGACCGACTTGTCGGTCCGCTCCAGCTCGTGCAGCAGCGTGGTCAGCAGGCGGGCGCCGGTCGATCCGAGCGGGTGGCCGAGCGCCATCGCGCCGCCGTTGACGTTGACCCGGTCCATGTCCGGTTGCAGCTCGCGCTGCCAGGCGGCGACGACGGAGGCGAATGCCTCGTTGACCTCGAAGAGGTCGATGTCGTCGATTTTCATCCCGTTGCGCTCCAGCAGCTTTTCGGTCGCCGGGATCGGCCCGGTCAGCATGATCACGGGGTCGACGCCGACCGTGGTCTGGTCGACGATCCGCGCCCGCGGCACCAAGCCCAGCGCGTCCGCCTTCTCGCGCGCCATCAACAGCAGCGCCGCCGCCCCGTCGGAGACCTGCGAGGAGTTGCCGGCGGTGATCCTCCCGTCCTCCTTGAAGGCGGGCTTCAGCCCCGCCAGCGCCTCCAGCGTCGTCTCGCGCAGGCCCTGGTCGGTGACGTAGGTGTCGCCGTTGACCCGCATCGGCAGGATCTCGCGCTCGAAGCGGCCCTCCTCGGTCGCCTGCGCGGCCAGCCGCTGCGAGCGCACGCCGAGTTCGTCGAGCTCGGAGCGGGGGATCTCCCACTGCTCGGCGATCATCTCCGCCGAGAGCCCCTGGTTGACGAGGTCGTAGCGCTCCATCAGCTCGGGCGAGAAGGCGAAGCCGTGCTCCTTCTGCACCTCGATGCCGTCGGCGAAGGAGATGTGGCCCATGTGCTCGACGCCGCCGCCGACCACCACGTCGTGGACCTCGGAGGCGATCAGGGCCGCGGCGAAGTTGACCGCCTGCTGGGCGGATCCGCACTGGCGGTCGATCGTGGTCGCCGGCGTCTCGATCGGCAGCCCGGCCTGCAGCCAGGCGTTGCGCCCGATGTTGAAGGCCTGCTCGCCGAACTGCTGCACGCAGCCGGCGACCACGTCGCCGGTCTCGGCCGGGTCGACCCCGCTGCGCTCGTAAAGCGCGCCGAAGACGCTGGCCAGCAGCGTCGAGGGGTGGGTGTCCTTGTAGTAGCCCTTCTCGAGGTGGCCGCGACCGACGGGGGTGCGCACCGCCTCGACGATCACGACTTCGCGGCCTTGCATCGGCTTCACCCGTTCCTCCTGGTTCGTTTTCTCGGTCTGCGAAAGCTCACTCGCCGCGGCGCAGGTCGAGCGTGACCCCGGGCTGGCGCAGCGAGATGTGGCGCGCCGCGGTCGACTCTTCGATCAGCCGCGTCACCTGCTCGAGGGCTCCGTCGCCGTGTACGTGCGGGGTGGTTCGCAGCGGCGGCCCGGCCAGCATCTCGTCGACCTGCTCCTCCGGGCAGTAGTAGCGCAGCAGCAGCTCCTCGTCGGAGAGGTGCCTGCCCAGCTTCTCGCGGAATTCCTTCTCCGTGGTCTGGTCGCGCTCCCACTTTTCGAGCTCGGGGACGCGCGGCTGGGAGAAGATCCGGTCGTAGATCGCGGGCTCGACCGGGCGCATCAGCGGCCCGTAGTGGCCCATCGCGTAGTGCAGGACCTCGTCGGGGACCACCTGGTAGCGCTCGTCCATGACCACGTTGAGGACCGCCTGGATGCCGACGAACTGCGAGAACGGCGTCGCCATGATCGGCTGCCCCAGCTCCTCGCGCACGCGCACGATCTCGTCGACCACCTCGGGAAACTTCTCCGGCATTCCGTACTCGTCGAGCTGGTTTTTCAGCGTCCCCGTCATCCCGCCGGGCAGCTGGTGACGGTATGGGAGCATCCGGTACTCGTTGGGGATGCCCGTCTCCCAGCCGAGCCTCTCGGCTTCGAGGCGGAAGTGGTCGGAGACCGGCGGCAGCTGCGATTTGTCGATGTGGTGGCTGTGGCCGAGCTCCTCGACGATCTCGACCATCGCCTCGGTCGAGGGCAGCGAGGGCCCGTTCGCCATCGAGAGCGAGCAGGTGTGCAGCAGGTCGATCCCGGCCTTGATCCCCTCGACGTAGACCAGCGGCGCCAGCCCGGTCGTGTTGTGGACGTGCAGCTCCAGCCGCACCCCGGGCGTCGCCTCCTGCAGCGCCGGCAGCAGCGTCGCCGCCCGCTCCGGGGTCAGCACCCCGGGGGCGTCCTCGACGTAGATCCGCTTGACCCCGTCCCAGCTCGCCATTTCCCGCGCCCGGTCGGCGAAGAACTCGTCGGTGTGGAGGTCGGTCAGCCCGTACATGATCGCCGGCACGACTTCACCGCCGACGCTCTGGATCGCCTCCGCCTTGGCTCTCATCACCGGCATGTCGTAGAGGCAGTCGAAGAGCCAGTGGCTGTCGACCCCGTGCTTGACCAGGGTCGCGACCCAGAGGTCGAGCATCGAGTCGGGGACGAAGCCGAAGCTGCCGGCCGCCACCGGCCGCATCCCGGCCCGGTGGCCGACGTCGGGCAGGCCCTTGATGATCAGGTCGAAGGCCTCCCACGGGTTCTCGCGCCACTCGCGCATCATCACCACGAAGGTGGTGGCGCCAAGCAGGTCGCAGGTGTCGAACCCGGTCGCGTTCAGGTTCTTCAGGATCGGTGCCGCCTGGTATGCGCGCATGCGCATCCCCCAGAGGCTCTGGGGAGCGTCGCGCAGGGTCTGATCTATGAACTCGATTTCGGCGATGGCGCAAGCTACCAAGCGGGAAACCCCGGCTTCCAGGGGCGATCGGCCGGGCTCTGGAGGACCCCCAACGCAACCGCCCCGAACCCTCGCGCCCGGGCCCGATCCGGGCTAGCTTCGGTGGCGGGAAAGGTGGCTGGCTACAGACAAGGAGAGGTGGTCCATGGCACGACTTCCGCTGGCCGAGGAGACCGACCTCGACGGCTTCGTCAAGGAAATGCACGACGCCGCCGGCGAGGGTGACTGGGCGACCCAGCACGTGGCGCGGGTCTTCGCCGCCCATCCGGACTTCGTCGAGCAGTACCTCGCCTTCTACTACCCCTGGCACTCCAATGCGGAGGAGGCCGAAGACTGCGCCAAGCTGACGCCGCGGCTGAAGGAGCTGGTGCGGCTGCGGATCGCGATCCTCAACGGCTGCGTCACCTGCCAGTCGGCCCGCCTCGCCCCGGACTCGGTCCCCGAGCAGCAGGCG
>JBFXEM010000018.1:0-11202 GCA_050180135.1 Solirubrobacterales bacterium
GGCCCCCCGAGCTGCGCGGGATCGGCGCCGGCCAGACGATCGACCAGGTCAAGCTGTTCGGCGCAGCGGTCCGCTGGTTCTGCGAAGTCGGCACCCACGCGGCCGACGACGACGGCCTGCTCCACTACCGCTCGGTCGCCTGCAGAGCACTGGCGGCGGCCCGCGGCGAGACCCGGCCCGGCCCCGTCCACCTCAACCTGCCCTGGCGCGAGCCGCTGGCCCCGGTCGCCGTGCAGGGCGCGGTCACCGCGACCGACCCGCTGGCGCTGCAGGGACGCGAGGCGCGGCCGCTGACGGCGGTGACGCGAATCGACCTCGAGCCGTCGGTCTTCGTCCTCGACGAGGTCGCCGGCCACATCGGCGACGCGATCGCCGGCGTGATCATCGCCGGCCGCCAGCTCGACCCGGAGCTGCGCGAGCCGCTCGCCCGCCTCGCCCGCGCCGCCGGCTTCCCGATCCTCGCCGAGCCGACCTCGCAGCTGCGCTGCGGGCCCCACGACCGCTCCCACGTAGTCACCACCTACGACCAACTGCTGCGCGACGAGCGCTTCGCACGCTCGGTCGTCCCCGACCTCGTCCTGCGCTTCGGCGAGATGCCGACCAGCAAGCCGCTGCGGGCCTGGCTGGCCGATTCCGGCGCCGACCAGATCGTCGTCGACCCTTACGGGGGCTGGAACGAGCCGAGCCGCCGCGCGGCCGCGATCCTCCGCGCCGACCCGACCGAGCTGGCGGCCGGCTGGGCGACGCGCCTGGAAAAGGAGGAACGCGGGGAACCGGCCGCCTGGCTGGCGGCCGAGCGGTCCGCCCGCGACGCGCTCGACGCCGAGCTCGGCGCCGCCGGTGAGATCACCGAGCCGGCGCTGGCGTCGGCGCTCGGTCGCGCCCACCGCGACGGCGACCTCGTCTACACCGCCTCGAGCATGCCGATCCGCGACCAGGAGGGCTTCCTCCCCGCGTCTCCCGCCGATGTTCAGTTCCTCGCCAACCGCGGCGCCAACGGCATCGACGGGCTGATTTCCTCGGGGATCGGCGCCGCCCACGCCAGCGGCCGCTCGACGACGATCCTCACCGGCGACCTCGGCCTGCTCCACGACATCGGCGGCCTCGCCGCCCTGCGCGAGGTCTCCACGCCGGTTCGGATCGTCGTCATCGACAACGACGGCGGCGGCATCTTCCACTTCCTGCCCCAGGAGGAGGCGCTGGCGGCCGCGGAGTTCGAGGCGATTCTCGGCACCCCACGGGGAGTCGACGTGGCCAAGGCGGCGGCGCTCTTCGACCTCCCCCACCGCCGCCTCGACTCGCTCGCCGAGCTGCCCGAAGCGCTCGCCGCGGGGACCGGCCTGATCGAGGTGCGGACCGACCGCCGCACCAACGTCGCCGCCCACCGGCGCCTCAGCGCCGCCGTCGCGACCGCGATCAGCGGCTGAGCGGACGCCCCGGGGTACGGTCTGGCCGATGCGGATCGCGACCTGGAACGTCAACTCGATCAAGCAGCGGCTGCCGCGGTTGCTGCCCTGGCTCGACGAACGGCGACCGGACGTGGTCTGCCTGCAGGAGACCAAGCTCGCCGACGACGCCCTCGCCTCGCTGCTCGGGGAGGAGCTGGCCGACCGTGGCTACGAGGTCGCCGCCCATGGCGAGCCGAGCTGGAACGGCGTCGCGATCTTCTCGCGGGTCGGCTTGGAGGACGTCTCTCCCGGGCTTCCCGGGGCACCCGGCTTCCCGCACCCCGAGGCGCGGGCGCTTGTCGCCACCTGCGGCGGGGTCCGCGTGCATTCGGTCTACGTGCCGAACGGGCGCGAACCCGGCTCCGAGCACTACGAGTACAAGCTCGCCTGGCTGGCGGCCCTGCGCGACGCCGTCGCCGCCGGGCCCGAGGCCACCGTCGTCTGCGGCGACCTCAACATCGCCCCGGCCGACGAGGACGTCTTCGACCCCGAGGCCTACGCGGGGCAAACGCACGTGACGCCGCCCGAGCGCGCCGCGCTGGCCGAGCTCGAAGCGCTGGGCCTGCGCGACGTCGTCCGCGAGCGCTGGCCGCGCGAGCGGATCTTCAGCTACTGGGACTACCGGGCGGGGATGTTCCACCGCGACCTGGGGATGCGGATCGACCTGATCCTCGCCGCCGCCCCCGTCGCCGCGCGGGTTCGCGCGGCCTGGGTCGACCGCCTGGCGCGGAAAGGCAAGGGGCCGAGCGACCACGCGCCGGTGCTCGTCGATCTCGACGAGGCTCCCGACGGCGACATCGGCCCGGTGGTGCCGCCGCCTTCGGCGCCGGTCACGAAGCGGGGCGCGGCGAAGCTGCCGCAGTCGCGCTCCTCCTAGGGATTCCTAGCCACCTCGATCAGCAGCTGAGCGGATCGGCCTCGCGGCCTGGCCCGGGCTGCCAGGCCGGGCCGTAGAGCGCTGCGGCCTGGCGCCCGCTGGCGCCGGTGACGCGGCGCGCGCAGCTACCGTCGGCGTTTGCCTGGAGGATCGTGCTGCCGAAGCCGAGGCCACCCGGCCCGGGAGTCCGCACGAAGGCGATCCGCTGGCCGCTCGGGCTCCAGCTGGGCTGCGACTCCTGGGCGGACTTGGTGGCGGTCAGCCGCCGCGACCGCGAGCCGTCGGCGGCGCTCACGTAGAGCTCGCCGACCGCGGCGGGGCCGTCGCCGGTCGCGACCGTGATCCGGTCTCGGTAGTCGATCATCGCGATCCGGGTCCCGTCCGGCGAGAAGGCGGGGTCCTCGGCCCGGAGCGAGATCACCCGCAAGGGTCCGCCGCGCAGGGAACGGGCGACGACTTCGGGGTTCCAGCCGGGCTTGCGGTCGCGCTCCAGGAGCAGGGTGGCGCCGTCCGGGGAGAAGGCCGCCGGCGAGTTGGCGAGCCCGTTCCTCCAGGGAGTGATCCGGCGTGGCGAGCCGCCGGCGACTGGGACGATCCAGGTCGTCGCGCTCGAGTAGTAGCCGAAGGCGATCGGGTCCTTGCGGTTGAAGTGGAAGTTCAGCTTGCTGCGCTGGAAGGCGAGCATGAGCCCGTCAGGGCTGAGCACGGGGTGCGAGCCGCCCCGCGTGCCGGGGATCTCGCGCGGCGTACCCCCTTCGGCCGCGAGCGCGTAGAGCCTGAAGGCCGCCCCTTCGCGCGTTTCGCCGTCGGGCCCGACCGGATATCCGGCGTAGACGAGGGTCGAGCCGTCGGGGGTCCAGACCGGCCCCTCGAAGGGGACGGGCTGGACGCCGGCCACCGGGGGCGTGGCGCGGGCCGAGCCGCTCGCGTCGACCGCTCCCAGCCGCGTCATCGGCGGTTCGGCCAGCCATTCGACGAAGGCAAGTCGCGGCCCCGCCGGCGGTTGCGCCGCGACCGACGCGGTCGCGACCCCGATGGTCGCGGCGAGGCCAGCGGCAAGGACGACCAGAGGACGCGCGATCACAGGCGCAGTATCCGCCACCGGCCGGCCGGTCTACTCGGCGACGAGCGGCAGCAGCGCCCCGAGCTTGACCTCGGTCTCGGCCAGCTCGGCGGCGGGGTCGGAGCCGGCGACGACGCCGACGCCGGCGAAGAGGTGGGCCTCGCGGTCGCGCAGCAGGGCGCTGCGCAGGGCTACGCAGAACTCGCCGTCCTCGGTCGCGTCCATCCAGCCGACCGGGGCCGCGTACCAGCCGCGGTCCATGCCCTCGAGCTCGGCGATCAGCGCCGCCGCGGCGGGCCAGGGCTCACCGCCGACCGCCGGCGTCGGGTGCAGCAGGTCGGCCAGCTCGATCGCCGAGCGCGGCTCGGTCAGCTGCGCGATCACCGGGCTCGCCAGGTGCTGGATGTTCGCGACCTTGACGATCTCCGGCTCCGGCGCCGCCTCGACCCAGACCGCCTGCGGACGCAGGGCGCGGACGATGCGCTCGACCACGATCCGCTGCTCGCGGCGGTCCTTGTCGCTGCGCAACAGCTGCTCGCCGAGGTGGTCGTCGACGGCGGGGTCGGAGCTGCGCCGGGTCGAGCCGGCAAGGGCGACGGTGGAGACGCTGGCCCCCGAGCGGCGGACGAGGAGCTCCGGGCTGGCCCCGATGAAGGCCGCCTCCGGCGTCCCGCAGCAGAAGCAGAAGCAGGCCGGGAACTGCAGGCGCATGGCGCCGAACAGGGCCGCCGGGTCGTGCGCGGCGGCGGCGTCGACGATCACCTCGCGGGCCAGCACGACCTTGCTGACGCCGCCCGCGGCGATCCGGGCTGTGGCGGCGGCGACGGCGGCTTCGAACTCGGCGGGCGGGCGGGCGCTGCGAATCTCGGCGTGGGCGGTCGGGTGCGGGTCGAGCAGGGGCAGCGGGACCACGGGGCGCAGGCCGGCCAGACGCGCCTGCAGGGCGGCGGCAATGCGCTCGGCGTCGTCCCCGGGGCCGACCACGGCGTTGAGGGTGAGAAAGGTGCGCGCGCCGCTGCGGCAGAGCGAGAGCTCGGGCAGGACCAGCGAGGCCGGCGAGAGCGAGGACCAGGTTGAGCTGGAGCCGCCCTCGGGGTCGAAGGCGAAGCCGCCGAGCCAGACCGGGCCGGCCCCGGCGGGCAGCCCCGGCGGCTCGTCGAGAACCGCGTCGCGCCCGGTCCGCCCGCACTCGGCGGCGACGTCGGCGAAGCGGGAGGCGCCCCGCGAGCTCGCCTCGGCGGCGACCCCGAGCCCGGCCAACGCGAAGTCCCGATCCGGCTGCTCCCAGCAGAACCAGCGGTCGGAGGCGAGCCGCGAAGCGAACGCCGCCGCGCAGGGGTCGGCGATCTCAACCTCTCGCGTCTGGGAGACGAGAGTTCGCTTCTTGCGGGTGAGAGCGCGATCGATCGCCGGTCGCAGGCGGTCGCCAAGATCAGTACTTAGTTCGCTCACTGGCTGATGAATGACGAGGTCCGGACATCGCCAGGCAAGGACGCAGGGAGGCCTAGTAGCAGCGCTACTTGGCCGACCGAGGACGCCGCATGGCGACGTCCGGGGCCGTCATTCTCAGTCAGCGCCACGGGCGATTGCGATCTCGCCAGTCCGTACCATCTCGACGAGACCGTGCGGTCGAACCATGCGCTCGAAGGCCTCGATCTTGTCGGCGGAGCCGGTCACCTCGATCGTCATCGTGCGGCGCGCGACGTCGACGATCTTGGCCCGGAAGATCTCCGCGAACTGGATGATCTCGGCCCGGTTCTCGACCGCCGAGGAGACCTTGAACAAAGCCATCTCGCGCGCCACCGTCTCCTCCGGCTCCATGTCGCGGATCTTCAGCACGTTGATGAGCTTGTGCAGCTGCTTGGTCACCTGGTCGATCGGGTGGACGGCGCCGTCGAGGGTGAGGGTGATGCGGGAGACGCTGGGGTCGTCGGTCGGGCCGACCGCGAGCGTGTCGATGTTGAAGCCGCGGCGCGAGAAGAGGCCGGCGACGCGGGCCAGCACGCCCGGCTTGTTCTCGACCAAGATCGAGAGCACGTGCTTGCGGCCGCTGAGCTGGCCCGGCAGGTGCAGGTCCTCCAGCTTGACCGCTTGAGGAGTCCCGGCCTCCATCAGCCCTTCACCAGCCCCGGGGCCTCGACCAGGTCGCGGGCGGCGTTGCCCGGCGGGATCATCGGATAGCAGTTCTCCTCGGCGGCGACGCGGACGTCGACCAGGACCGGGCCATCGGTCTCCAGCGCCCTCGCCATCGTCGCCTCGAGCTCGTCGGCCTTGTCGCAGAAGAGGCCGGTTGCCCCGAACGCCTCGGCCAGCTTCACCCAGTCGGGGCTCTCGCCCATCACGACGGCGCTGTAGCGGCGGTCCCAGAAGAGCTCCTGCCACTGGCGAACCATGCCCATGTAGCCGTTGTTCATGAGGAAGATCTTCACCGCGATGTTCTCGCTGACGCAGGTGGCGAGCTCCTGGATGTTCATGATCAGGCTGCCGTCGCCGGCGACGCAGACGACGGTTTCGTCCGGCCGGGCGACCTTGGCGCCGATCGCCGCCGGCAACCCGAAGCCCATCGTCCCGAGCCCGCCGGAGTTGATCCAGCGCCGCGGCTTGTCGAAGCCGTAGTACTGCGCGGTCCACATCTGGTGCTGGCCGACGTCGGAGGTGACGATCGCGTCGCCGTTGGTGGCGCGGTGCAGCGCCTCGATCATGAACTGCGGCTTGATCTCGCCGTCCACGCCGGGCTCGTAGAAGAGCGGGTGCGCCTGCTGCCACCCCCGCAGGGTGTCCCACCAGGCGTCGAGGCGGGAGGAATCGGTCTGCAGCGCCCGGTACTCGCGGGTCAGTTTCGGCAGCACCAGCTTGACGTCGCCGACGATCGGGATGTGGGCGCCGACGTTCTTGGAGATCTCGGCCGGGTCGATGTCGATGTGGATCACCTTGGCGTGCGGGGCGAACTCGTCGAGCTTGCCGGTGATGCGGTCGTCGAAGCGGGCGCCGATGGCGACGATCAGGTCGGCCTTGTCCATCGCGTGGTTGGCGGTGTACGTGCCGTGCATGCCGAGCATCCCAAGCCAGTTCTCACTCGATGCCGGGAAGGCGCCGAGGCCCATCAGCGTCGAGGTGACCGGGAAGTTGTCGGAGCCGGCGAGCTCGCGCAGCTCATCGGAGGCGTTCGCGTTGATGACGCCGCCACCGCTGTAGAAGATCGGCCGGCGCGCATTCGCCAGCGCTTTGGCGGCGATCCGGATCTGTTTGATGTTGCCCTCGGTCGAGGGCTTGTAGCCGGGCAGGTCGACCGGCTCGGTACGCGGCTCGTACTCGATGTCGGCGCGCGAGAGGTCGGTCGGGATGTCCAGCAGGACCGGCCCCGGGCGCCCAGTCGAGGCGACGTGGAAGGCCTCGTGGACGTACTCCGGGATCTGGCGGGCATCGGTGACCTGGAAGGAGTGCTTCACGAACGGCAGCGTGGCGCCGAGGATGTCGGCCTCCTGGAAGCCGTCGGTGCCGATCAGGTCGGTGCGGACCTGGCCGGTGATGAAGACGGTCGGCCGCGAGTCCATCATCGCGTCGGCGATCGCCGTGATCAGGTTGGTGGCGCCGGGCCCGGAGGTGGCGAAGGCGACCCCGACTTTGCCCGAGGCGGCCGCGTAGCCCTCGGCGGCGTGGCCGCCGCCCTGCTCGTGACGGACCTGGACGTGGCGGAAGTCGGCGTCGACGACGGCGTCGTAGATCGGCAGGTTGGCCCCACCGGGGATCCCGAAGACGTCTTTGACGCCCTCGGCCTTCAGCGATTCCATCAAGGTGTCTGCGGCTCTCATCGGACTGGCGATGGTACCAGTGGGGCTGTCCCACCCCACCTGCGGGGCTCGGCCCGATCTACGCCTGGCCTGCAGGCGATTTGGTCGGGTTCCAGCGGGTGCGGGGGTCGATCGAGCTCTCGATCGCGTTGCCCTTGTAGCGCTCGATCGTGTGGATGATCGACTCCACCAGCTCCTCGCCGAGCAGGGTCGGTTCGAGGCCGAGGTCCAGCAGTTTCGTGTGGATCGCGTTGTAGTAGTGCTCTTCCTTCTCGACCCGCGGGTTCTCGAGGTGGCTGATCTCGACCGTGTAGCCGAGGTGCTCGGCCGCCGCTTTGACCTTCTCGGCCAGCTCCAGCACCGAGAACTGCTCGGTGAACTGGTTGAAGACGCGGAAGTCGCCGCGCTCGGCCGGGTTGGCGACGGCGAGCTCGACGCAGGCGAGCGTGTCGCGGATGTTGAGGAAGCCGCGGGTCTGGTGGCCGGCGCCGTAGACGGTCAGCGGGTGGCCGATCACCGCCTGCAGGCAGAAGCGGTTGAGGACCGTGCCGAACAGCTCGTCGTAGTCGAAGCGGGTGATCAGGCGCTCGTCGCCGGCCGTCTCCTCGGTCTCGATTCCGTAGACGACGCCCTGGTTGAGGTCGGTCGCGCGCAGGCCCCAGGTGCGGCAGGCGAAGTGGATGTTGGTCGAGTCGTGGACCTTCGAGCAGTGGTAGAGCGAGCCGGGGAGCTTCGGGAACGGCAGCAGGTCCTTGCGGCCCTTGTGCTCGATCTCGATGTAGCCCTCCTCGATGTCGATGTTGGGCTGGCCGTACTCGCCCATCGTCCCGAGCTTGACCAGGTGCGCGTCGGGGACGTGGTCGCGCATCGCGAAGAGCAGGTTGAGGTTGCCGATCACATTGGCCTGCTGGGTTTCGACCGCGCGCTCGCGCGAGAGCATCGAGAACGGCGCCGAGGGCTGCTGCCCGTAATGGACGACGGCCTCGGGGCGGGTCTCGGCGACCACCTCGTCGAGGAAGTCGCCGTCCTCGACGGCGCCGACGTAGCTGCGGATCTGCTTGCCGGAGACCTCGTGCCAGGCCGCGATGCGGTCGGCGAGGTCGGCGATCGGGACCAGCGAGGCGGTGCCGTGTTCGGTGTGCCAACGGCGGCGGGAGAAGTTGTCGACGACCGACACCTCGTGGCCGCGCGCGGAGAAATGCAGCGCCGTCGGCCACCCGAGATAGCCGTCGCCACCGAGGATCAGAACTCGCATAGGCGCGGCAGCTTAGTTGAATCAGGTGGATGGCAAACGGACTGGCGGCGCGCAACGGGGGTCCGGTGGGGCTGGCGCTGCTGGTGGCGATCCTGTTGCTCGGGCTCGGGCTGCGAGTCGGCTACGCCTGGGACGGGCGCGAGCCCGTCTACGACGCCCGCGCCTACGCGGCGATCGCCGCCAACCTGGAGGGGGGCGAGGGGTTCACGGTCGGGGCCGGCGCGACGCAGCCTTCGAGCAACTACTCGCCGGGGCTGCCGCTGCTGGTCGCGGGGGTCTACGAGCTGACCGGCGGGGTCGACGAACGGCTGGCGCGGGTGGTGCTGGCGCTGATCGCCTCCTTCGCGGTCCTCCTCACTTATTTGATCGGGCGCAGGCTGGGGACGGCATTGGCGCTGGCGTCGGCGGGCCCCGGCAATCCCCCACCCCCGCTGGGTGTGGCGGGGGATCGCCGGGGCAGGGGCGTCGCGGCGGGACTGATTGGGGCTCTGGCGGTGGCGGTGTATCCGGCGTTCTTGGAGTACGGCGGAATGCTGATGAGCGAGCCGTTGGCGGCGACGCTGCTGGCCGGCTCGGTGCTGGGGCTGCTGTGGGCGAGGGATCGGGCAGAGCTGTGGCCGTGGCTCGTCCCGGGCCTGGCGCTCGGTGCCCTTGCCCTGGTCCGCCCCGAGTACCTCGCCGTCGGCGCGCTGCTGGCCGTCGTCGTCCTCGTGTCCGGCATGGGCGATCGAGCGCTCCTGCCTTTAGCAACCCAGAGGGTGACAAAAGACGGGAGCGCTCCGGGGTGGCGGCGCTCGGTGGCGGCAGCGGCGCTGGTTCTCGCGGGGATGGCGGTCGTGGTGGTGCCCTGGACGGTGCGCAACGTGGTGGCGCTGGATCGGGCGGTCCCGATCTCGACCGGCGGCGGGCAGGTGCTCTACGCGGGGACCTACCTGCCCTCGGATGGGGACCCGGAGAAGGTCGGGGCGGCCGTGGTCGCCGAAAACCCGCAGATCTTCGTTCCGGGAGACGCGCAGCGGCTGCGGCTGGAGCAGATCCTGGCGCGGCTCGCCGCCGCGACCTACCCGGGGCTGGAAAGCGACAAGGCGCTCTCGCGGATGGGTCGGGAGCAGCTCTGGGACGACGTCAGCGAAGAGCCACTCGAGTACGCGGGGTTCGTCGCCACCAAGGTCGGGCGGATCTGGTCGCACGGCCCGCGCGAGGTGATGCGCCGGCCTCTCTGGGAGGCCCTGCACTGGGCCCTGCTGGGGCTGGGACTGCTGGGGCTCGGCGTGCTCGCCTGGAAGCGGCGCTGGGAGGCGCTGGCGATCGCCACCGTCTTCGTCTCGATCACCGCCCTCAGCGCGCTGCTGGTCGCCTCACCGCGGCGGGTGCTGGTGTTGCTGCCGCTGCTCGCCGCCTGTGCCGGCTACGGCGCCGTCTGGCTCTGGGCTCAGATCCGGAAGGTCGGACCGCGGTTGGTCCAGAAGAGATCGGTGTAGATGCCGGCTTCGAAGACCCAGCTGAACGACCCGTGGAAGCGCCCGAGGTCGAAGACGGCGGTGCCCGATTTGCTGAGGTACTTGCCCTTGGTGCCGGGCACTTCGTAACCGGATTCGTCGACCAGGAACATCTTGATCTTTGCCTTGCCGGCGCCCTTTGCGGACACCTTGACCTTGCCGCCGCCGAGCTTCTTGACGGTCACCTGCAATTCGCGCGCGACTTCGGCCTGGGCGCTGGCTCCCGCGGCTTCGAAGACGATGCTCGTTTTGGTGTCGGTCTTGGCCGCGTAGGAGAACTTGCCGGCCGCGTTGGCAGCGACGGTCAGCGTTTTGTACTTCTCGATCGTGTAGGAGTCGTCGCCCTGGGGGATCCACTTGCTGAGCGTCACCGTGACCGGGCCGGCGACGGGCTTGTTGGCGTCGTCGCGGACCACGCCTTCGATCGCCCGCGCCTTACCGGGCTTGGCGGCGCAGAGGACGCTTTCCGCGCTGTCGGTGTTGCGCGCCCCCTTGCCGCCGCACTTGAGGCTGATCGTGGAGGCGCTGGCACTGGCGGCGAAAGCCAGCGCGGCCAGGACAACCACGGGGACGACGAGACGGCGAGCGATCACTTCGGTTCCTCTCTGCGGGCGGGCGGACGGGCATCATATTTTCGTGGCGGCCGCCCGTCCAGTCCTCCTGGGTAGGTCCCACCCAGCCCCGCGCGGATAGCCTGACCCGGCCTTGACCGCGATCGCCGACTGGTTCCGAGCGCTATCCGCCCGCCATGGGCGCCGGACCCTGATCGCGCTCGGCGTGATCGCCCTGCTCGGCCTGGCCGTGCGCGCCTACGTCGTCGTCAACCCGGTCGAGCACCCGGCGGACGACTCGCGCGCCTACTTCGCGCTCTCCAAGGCGCTCTACGAGGAAGGCAGCTACGGCGGCCCCGAATTCCGCGATTCGAGCGACTGGTCGCCGGGGGCGCCGCTGCTCTACGCCGCCGCCTTCTACGCGACCGGCGGCGCCCGCGAAGGCACGGCGCGGATCGTCGAGGCGCTCTGCGGCGTCGGCGCGATCTTTGTCGTCTACCTCCTCGGGCGCAGGCTGGCCGAGGCTCGCCGCGGTCGCACCCGCGGCTCTCCGAAGCGTGAAGCGGAGCCGCCCGCGTGGGCCGGGCCGGGCGCGGTCGGCCTCTTCGCCGCCTTCGCGGTGGCGATCTACCCGCCCTTCATCCACTCGACCGGCGAGCTGATGAGCGAGCCGCCGGCGATCCTGACGTTGCCCGCCGCGGTCCTCGCCTTCCTCTGG
>JBFXEM010000019.1:0-6427 GCA_050180135.1 Solirubrobacterales bacterium
GGGGTGTCGACGAAGACCTCGAAGAAGGGGATGCCGGCCGCTGCGTGGGCGGCGCGGACCTTCTCGCGCTCGGCCGCGTAGGGGCTGACCAGGGAGACGATCGCGATCGTCCCGGCCTCGGCGAGGATCTTCGCCACCTCGCCGACCCGGCGCACGTTCTCGGCCCGGTCCTCCTCACTGAAGCCGAGGTCGGAGTTGAGGCCGTGGCGCAGGTTGTCGCCGTCGAGCATGTAGGCGGAGCGGCCGCTGGAGACGAGGCTGTGCTCGGTCGCCACCGCGATCGTCGACTTGCCCGAGCCGGAGAGGCCGGTCATCCAGATCGTCGCGCCGCCGGTGTCGAGCGAGCCCCAGCGGTCCTCGCGCGAGAGCTTGCTCGGATGGAAGGTGATGTTCTCGGCGACGATCGAGTGCGTTCCGGTGCTCGCCTCGCCGCCGGCGCCGATGATCATCCCGGCCGCCACCGTGAGGTCGGTGGCGGGGTCGACGAGGATGAAGCTGCCGGTGTTGCGGTTCAGCCGGTACTCGTCGAAGAACAGCGGCGAGGTGGTGTGGATCGCGACCCGGCCGATGTCGTTGACCTCCAGCGTCTCCGCCTCGAGGTCGCGGTGCAGGGTGTCGACGTTGAGCTGGTAGCGCAGGTCCTCGACCTCGGCGGCGACCCATTTCGAGGTGTGCTTGAGCTGGTAGGGCGCGCCGGTGCGCAGCGTGCTCGTCTCGTCGAACCAGCAGATCATCGCCTCGAAGCGACGGTTCGCGCTCGGCTGGTTGGAAGGGCGGCAGATCATGTCGCCACGCGAGACGTCGAGCTCGTCCTCCAGCAGCATCGTCACCGCCATCGGCGGGAAGGCCTGGGCGACGGCGCCGTCGGGGGTGTCGATCTGGGCGATTTTCGAGGTGCGGCGCGAGGGCAGGACCATCACTTCGTCGCCCTGCTTGAAGATGCCGCCGACGACCGAGCCGGCGAAGCCGCGGTAGTCGCGGTGCTCCTCGGTCTGCGGCCGGATCACGTACTGGACCGGGAAGCGGTTGTCGACCAGGTTGCGGTCGGAGGCGATGTGGACATCCTCGAGGTGGCCGAGCAGCGGCTGCCCGTCGAACCAGGGCATGTTCAGAGAGCGGTTGACGACGTTGTCGCCCTCCAGGGCGGAGATCGGGACGAACCCGAGATCGGTGATCTCGAGCTTCGCGGCGAACGATTTGAACTCGTCGCGGATCTCGTCGTAGACCGCCTCGTCGTAGTCGACCAGGTCCATTTTGTTCACGCAGAGGACCAGGTGCGGGACCCGCAGCAGCGAGGAGAGCAGGGCGTGGCGGCGGGTCTGTTCGAGCACGCCTTTGCGGGCGTCGACCAGGAGCAGCGCCAGGTTCGCGGTCGAGGCGCCGGTGACCATGTTGCGCGTGTACTGGATGTGGCCCGGCGTGTCGGCGATCACGAACTTGCGCTTCGGGGTCGCGAAGTAACGGTGGGCGACGTCGATCGTGATCCCCTGCTCGCGCTCGGCCCGCAGGCCGTCGGTCAGCAGCGCCAGGTCGGTCTGCTCGTTGCCGCGCTTCTGCGAGGTCAGCTCGATCGACTCGAGCTGGTCCTCGAAGATCGATTTGGTGTCGTGCAGGAGGCGTCCGATCAGGGTCGACTTGCCGTCGTCGACCGAGCCGGCGGTAGCGATGCGCAGCAGCTCTGACTGCACTAGAAGTAGCCTTCCTTCTTGCGGTCCTCCATCGCCGCTTCGGAGAAGCGGTCGTCGCCGCGGGTCGCCCCGCGCTCGGTGATCCGGGTCGCCGCGGTCTCTTCGATCACGGCCTCGTAGTGGGTCGCCTCCGAGCGCACGGCGCCGGTCCCGGTGGCGTCGCCGACGGTCCGGTAGCGGACCATCAGCCGCTCCACCTCGGCCCCCTCGGGCAACGGGAAGAACTCGTTCACGGCCATCAGCAGACCCTCGACGTCGACCACCTCGCGCTCGTGCGCGAAGTAGATCGAGGGCAGGTCGACCTGCTCCTGGGCGAGGTAGCGCCAGACGTCGAGCTCGGTCCAATCGGAGATCGGGAAGACGCGGATGTGCTCGCCCTTGCGGTGGCGCCCGTTGAAGAGGTTCCAGAGCTCCGGCCGCTGGTTCTTCGGGTCCCACTGGCCGAATTTGTCGCGGAAGGAGAAGACCCGCTCCTTCGCCCGCGCCTTCTCCTCGTCGCGGCGGCCGCCGCCGAAGACGGCGTCGTAGCCGCCGTTCTGGATCGCCTCCAGCAGGGCGATGGTCTGGTGGCGGTTGCGGCTTTCGAGTTCGTGGCCAACCTTGATCCGGCCGGCGTCGATCAGCTCCTGCAGTGAGGCGACCTCGAGCCGCAGCCCGTGCTCGGCGACGACGCGGTCGCGAAACTCGATCACCTCGGGGAAGTTGTGGCCGGTGTCGACGTGCATGATCGGGAACGGCACCGGCGCCGGCGCGAACGCCTTGCGCGCCAGGTGCAGCATCAGCACCGAGTCCTTGCCACCCGAGAACAGCATCACCGGGTTCTCGAATTCGGCGACGACCTCGCGGATGATGTGGATCGACTCCGCTTCGAGCGTGTCGAGGTCGGTCAGCTCGACCGGCGGCTGCCGCGTCTTCGTCACCTCGTCCATCAGCGCATCGACCTCAGGACCGGCACCGGGAGGGTGCTAGTTGATCCCGCACTCGGTCTTGCCCGTCCCCACCCAGCGGCCGTCGCGCGCGGACCCACCGGGCCCCACGGGCTGGGTGCAGTGGGTGCACCCAATCGACGGGTAGCCCTGGTCGTGAAGAGGGTTGTAAGGGAGGTGGTGCTCACTGATGTAGTTCCAGACATCGCGCTCGGTCCAGTCGGCGAGCGGGTTCAGCTTCCAGAGGTTGAATTTCTTGTCCCAGCCGAACTTCGGGGTCTTCGCACGAGAGCTGGAATCGCCCCGGCGGACGCCAGCGACCCAGCAGTCTACGGAAGAAAGGGCACGCCGCATCGGGTCGACCTTGCGCAGCCCGCAGCAGGCGTCCGGGTCGCTCTTCCACAGCTCGTCGCCATACTGCTCGGCCTGCTCGGCGAGGGTCAGGTCGGCGTAGCGATCGAACTCGATCCCAAGCGCCTGGGCGAGCCGGTCGCGGGTCGCGTAGCTCTCATCGAAGAGGACTTCGGTGTCGAGGTAGAAAAAGCGGGCCTCGGGGTTGACCGTGGTCGCCAGGTGCGCGGTCACCGAGCTCGTTTTCTGAAACGAGCAGGCGATGTAGTGCTCGGCCCCGAAGGTCTCGAACATCCACTCGAAGACTTCGCGAGCGTTGCGGTCCTCGAGGTCGGCGGCGACCTTCTCATGGTCGATATCGGTGACTGTCGGCACCGTTCCCGAGAGCGTGATGGGCGGTGGCTTCACAGAACCCCGTGCGCTAGATCGCGCACTCCCCCTCGCCGCGCTCGACTTTGTACGGACTCTGCCGGTTCCAGTCGATGAACTGCTGCATCGTCTCGAGGCTGAACTCGGCCGGGAGGGTGAGGTCCTTGATCGCCGCTTCGAAGGGCTCGGCGCCGACTCGCTCGGCGAAGGCGTTGAACTCCTCGCCCTCGTTGCGCTCGGCCTCGTAGTGGCGGATCCAGCGCTCGACCGCCTCGGGCACCCGTTTGGCCGGCAGCCGCGACTTCAGCCGCTTGCCGAAGATCACCTCGCCGCCCTCGAAGTTGCCGCCGATGTGCGGGATGTAGGCGGGCATCTGGCGGTCGCCGACTTTCAGCGAGGCGCCGTAGAAGCCGATGTTGGAGATGTGGTGCTGGCTGCAGCCGTTCGGGCAGCCGCTCATTTTGATGTGGATCCGCTTCGTCAGCTCGTCCTCGATCGCCATCTCCTTGACCCGCTCCTTGACGGCGCGGTTGAGGCCCATCGAGCTGGTGATCCCGAGTTTGCAGCTGTCGGTGCCGGGGCAGGAGACGACGTCGGTGACCTGGCGCGGGCCGACCTCGGCGAGGCCGATCTCCTCGAGCTTGGTCCAGACGTCGTAGAGCGCCTCGTCGCGGACCCAGCGCAGGACGAAGTTCTGCTGCACGGTGCTGCGGGCGTAGCCACCGGTGTAGGTGCGCATGATCTCGCCGAGTCCGCGGAACTGCTCCGGGGTGAGGTCGCCGCGCTCGATCTTCACCTCGACCGTGGAGAAGCCCTGCTGGCGCTGAGCCTGGACGTTGGCAGCGAGAAAGCGCTCGAACCCGGAGCGGTCGCCGTTCGGCGAAGCCGTCTGCGCGGGCGGCTTCGGGGCGTTGGCCTCCTCGTCGTCCTCATAGAGGAGACGATCGACCAGCTCGGAGTCGAATTCCCTTTCGGCGACCCAGTCGCCTTCGAGCTCCTCGTCGACGAGCTCGCGGAAGGCGTCCATGCCGATCTTGTCGACCAGCACCTTGATCCGGGCGCGGGCGCGGTTGACGCGCAGCCAGTCCTGGCGGTCGAAGATCCGGAAGACGGCCTCGGAGACCTTCAGGTAGTCGCCGTTGTCGGCCTCGACGAAGTCGTAGAGGGTCGGCGCGACCCGAGCCATGATCGAGGTGCCGCCGCCGACCCGGACCTCGAAGCCCTTGACCCCGTCCCTTTCGCGGGAGAGGAAGGCGATGTCGTGGATGCCGGTGATCGCCCGGTCCTCGTCGGAGCCGGTGAAGGCGGTCTTGATCTTGCGCGGCATCAGCTGCGTCGTCGGGTGGCGGACGAAGTAGCGGACGTAGGCGCCGGCGTAGGGCGTCGGGTCGAAGATCTCGTCGGGCGCGATGCCGGCCCAGGGGTCGCCGGTGACGTTGCGCACGGTGTTGCCGCAGCCCTCGCGGGAGGAGAGCCCGACCGCGGAGATTTCCCGGATCAGCGCCTCCATGTCGCGCAGCGGCACGTGGTGGATCTGGATGTTCTGGCGGGTGGTGACGTGCCCCTTGTCAAGCGGCGCGTACTTCTCGACGACGTCGGCGAAGGCGTCCATCTGCTCCGGCGTGACGCCGCCGAAGGGGAGCTTGACGCGGACCATCTGCACGTCGGGCTGGCGCTGGCCGTAGACGCCCTGTTTGAGGCGGAAGCCGATGAACTCCGGCTCCTCGATCTTGCCGGCAAGGAAGGTCTCGGCTTCGTTGTCGAAGTCGTCGAACTCGCGCTCGATGATCGGGATCACGTGCCCGGGCACGTTGACGTAGCTCTCCGGGTTCTCGAGGGTGCCGACGCGGCCCTTGCCGCGCTGCTCCTTGTTCTCTGCGACGACTACCTCCATGGGGAGGAAAATAGCAAAACCTGACCGGGATTAAGGTATTTAACTCTGAGCAGCCCTTTTCCGTGCCTGCAGCACGGCTGCGGCTTCCCCGGACTCGGCCACGTAGCCGCCGTCGGGCTCGAGCTGCAGCCCCTCCTCGGCCCAGCCGACGATGCCGTCGGTCAGCTTCGCGGCGTCAAAGCCCGCCTCGGCCAGGGCGGCGGTCGCCATCGAGGAGCGGTTGCCGCCGCGGCAGTAGACGACGACGGGCCGGTCGCGGTCGATCTCGCCGGCGCGCTCGGCCAGCTCGCCGAGCGGCAGGTGGGAGGCGCCGGCGATCCGGCCCACCTCCCACTCGTGGTCGGCGCGGACGTCGATCAGCTGCGCGCCGTCCTCGATCAGCTGCCGAGCCTGCTCGCGTGAGACCTCCCGCGGCTCCCCTGCCTCGGCCATTCAGTCGACCTCGGTTCCCTCGACCAGGAACGCCACGCGCACGTGGGCCCGGTACTCGTCCAGATTCTCGCCGCGGATGCCGGTCGAGACGATGTCGACGGCGCGGATGTTGCGCAGCGAGCCTTCGGCCTGGTTGAGCGCCTGCTTCGCCGCGTCGTCAGTCGAGGTCTTGGAGCTCCCGACCAACTCGATGATTTTTACGACAGCCATGTCGATCCCTTTCCTTTCGACTCCTGGACCGCCTCCTTGGCCCCCACCCCTTCGAGCAGCGCCGCTCGCTGCCACGGGCTGACCGTCGCCACGGGCTCCCTCCCGGGCGCGGCCGCAAACTCGGCCTCGAACCGCGCCACGGCTGCCGCGATCGCGGCAGCCTCGTCTCCCTTCGCGGTCTTGCGGGCCATGGGGTCAAGCCTAGTTCAAGGACGCGGTCAGGCGAGCTCGCGCCGCCGCCGCTCGAGGTGCTCGGCAACCCGGCGCACCACCGCCTGCGGTTCGCGCTTGAGGCGGGGGCCGGTGACGCGGACCATCTCGATCCCGATCGCCAGCAGGTCGTCCTGGCGTTCGCGATCGCGCTCGAAGGCGACATGCGTTCCGTGGGTCTCGAAGACGTCGAGTTCGACCACAAAAAGCGCTCCCGTTCCCAGTAGGCGTCGAGCTCGAAGCCCGCGACCGCGTGGTTCATCGCCGGCGCCGGCAGCCCGGCCTTTCGCACCAGGGCGAGGAAGCGCTGCTCCAAGCCGGAGCGAGTGAAGGCCGGATCGCCTTCA
>JBFXEM010000019.1:6527-11166 GCA_050180135.1 Solirubrobacterales bacterium
GGGATCGAAGGCGTCGCGGATCGCGCGGCCGGTGGCCCTGCCGGTGGCGGCGGTCATGCCTTTGCCTTTGGCTTTCGGCCGCGGCGGGTTGCCGGGGCCGCACTGGATCGAGAAGTCGCGGACGCCGTCGCGGGCGTCGATCACGTCGTCGCCGCCGTTGCCGAAGAACTCGTCCTGACCCGGTTGGCCGAGCATCGCGTTCTTGCGCGCGTCGCCGATCAGGACGTCGTTGTCGAAGGAGCCCTCCATGTCCTCGTTGGTCGGCGAGAGGCGAACGCTGTCGCAGCCCTCGATCTCGTCGATCCAGGCGGCGTGGCGGGGGAAGGAGATGATCAGCACGCCCGGGTGCGCCTGGGTCTCGGCGAAGGAGGCGTCGTCGCGGCCGGGGCCGCCGACGATGGCGCCGCCGGCGCAACCGCCGCCGGCGGCGAGCAGGTCGCCGTTGGGACCGCCGTAGAGGAAGGTCGGGCCGGGCAGGCCTCCGATCAGGCCGTCGGCGCCAGCGCCGCCGTAGAGCTTGTCGGCTCCACGGCCGGCCTCGATCAGGTCGTCCTCGGGACCGCCGTGGATCTCGTCGTTGCCGAAGCCGCCGGCGATCCGGGTGGTGCCGACCGCTTTCAGCGAGCCCTCGACGACGAGGCTGTCGTTGCCGGGGCCGAGGTCGGCCATCAGCCAGAGACCGGGACCGTCGGCCGGACAGGAGGCTTCGGCGGCGCCGCCGGCAGGTCGTACGCAGCCGGGGCCGATCGCCAACCCCTTGCGGGCAAGGACGGCATAGGTCTCGGTCGCCTCGTCGAAGGCGACCTGGAAGTGGTCGGGGCCGCCGCCGCCGACGATCTGCAGGCCGGAGCCGCCGCGCGCCATCGGGTTCAGCTCGACGTAGGCGGTGGATCTCGGCGCCCTTTCCTTGCCGCAGGAGGTCGTCCGCCCCTTGGCGCCCTGGCAGCCGTCGCTGCCCTGACCGCCTTCGATCGTGTCGCGGCCGCCGGCACCGAACAGCTTGTCGTTGCCGAGGCCGCCGTCGAGCACGTTGTTGCCCTTGTCGCCGATCAGGGTGTCGCGGAAGGCGGAGCCTTCGAGATCCTCGAAGGCGAACAGCTTGTCGTGGCCGTCGCCGCGGGCGCGGTGGTCCCGCAGCGAGGCCCAGACCCCGCTGCCCTTGCCGCCGGCGACGGCGGTCGCGAAGGAGGCGATGTCCCCCTTGCCGGCCCCACCCGACATCCGGTCCCAGCCGTAGTCGCCGCGCACCAGATCGAAGTCGCCGGCGCCGCCGTTGACGATGTCGATGCCGAGGCTGCCGGCGGCCTCGTCGTGGGCACCGGCCCCGCCGACCACCTTGTCGTCACCGAGGTCGCCGATCACGCGGTCGTAGTCGCCGGCGCCGCCGTCGACCTCGTCGTTGCCGCGACCGCCGTGGATCAGGTCGGCGCCGGGGCCGCCGCAGAGCAGGTCGTTGCCGAGGCTGCCGTAGATCGTGTCGTCGCCCTTGCCACCCCAGATCACGTCGCGGCTGGAGGTTCCGTGCAGGACGTCGTCGCCGTCGGTGCCGACGATCTTCGCGATCCGCCCGTGGCAGCGCGGCGGCTCCGCTCCCGGCTCTTCCCCGGCCGCCAGCGCGCCGGTCGCGAACACGACCGCCGCCGCCAGCAGCGCAGACATGACCCCCAGGACCCCCGCCCGTGACTTCATCGGATCAAGACTACGCGCTGCGGATCAGCTTCTTGTTGACGAACTCGTCGGCGCCGTAGGTCCCCATCTCGCGGCCGAACCCGGAGCGCTTGAAGCCGCCGAACGGCAGCTCCGGGCTGTCGGCGAGGACCAGGTTGACGTAGACCATGCCGGCTTCGATCTGGTCGGCGACCCGTTCGCCCTGCTCCTTGTCGGTCGTCATCACGTAGGAGCCGAGGCCGAACGGGGTCTGGTTGGCGAGCTCGACCGCCTCCTCCTCGGAGCTGACCCGGTAGCCCTGGGCGACCGGGCCGAAGAACTCTTCCTGGGAGGCCTCCGAGCCCGGCGCGATGCCGGCGAGGACCGTCGGTTCGAAGTAGTTGCCCTCGCGCTTGCCGCCGACTACGACCTCGGCGCCGTTCTCGACCGCCTTGTTGACCTGCGCCTCGAGCCGGTCGGCCGCGGTCTCCGAGGAGAGTGGCCCGATCGCCGTGCCCTCCTCGGTGGGGTCGCCGGTCTTCGCGGCGCTGACCGTCGCGGTCAGCTTCGCGACGAAATCGTCGTAGTACTGGTCGGCGACGATGAAGCGCTTGGCGGCGTTGCAGGACTGGCCGGTGTTGTCGAGCCGCGCTTCGGCCGCCGCCTGCACGGTCGCGTCGAGGTCGTCGGTCCCGAGCACGATGAACGGGTCCGAACCGCCGAGCTCCAGCACGACCTTCTTCAGGTTGCGGCCGGCGATCTCGGCGACGGCGGCGCCGGCGCGCTCGGAACCGGTGACCGAGACGCCGTGCACGCGCGGGTCGGCGATCACCCACTCGACCTGCTCGTTGGTCGCGTAGATGTTCTCGTAGGTGCCCTCCGGGGCGCCGGCGTCGCTGTAGATCTGGGCGATCGCCGCGGCCGATTCCGGGCACTGCGGCGCGTGCTTGAGCAGGATCGGGTTGCCGATCACCAGGTTCGGGCCGGCGAAGCGGGCCACCTGGTAGTAGGGGAAGTTCCAGGGCATGATCCCGAGCAGCACCCCGAAGGCGCTGCGGCGGACGATCGCGGTGCCCTCCCCCGCGAACCCCTTGACCGGTTCGTCGGCCATCAGGTCCTCGGCGTTGTCGGCGTAGAAGGCGTAGATGTCGGCGGCGAACTCGACCTCGCCCACGGCCTGCTCGATCGGCTTGCCCATCTCGCGGACGATGATCTCGGCCAGCTGCTGGCTGCGCTCGGCGTGCAGCTCACCGACCCTGCGCACCAGCGCCGCGCGCTCGGCCACGGTGGAGCTGTGCGACCAGCCCTGGGAGGCCGCGGCGGCGCGGTCGATCGCGGCGCGCAGATCAGCGTCGCTGATCTCGGCGTACTCCTTGATCGTCTCGCCGGTGGCCGGGTTGACTACTGCGTAAGTGCTCATTCAGCTCTCCCTGTGGATATTCATTTCAAGGTCGGTTCGAGGCCGAGGGCATCCTCGACCGCTACGTAGTCCATCCCCACGCCCTCCGCCACCGCCGGGTGGGTCACCTTGCCGTTCGCCACGTTGACGCCCGGCCGCAGGCCGGGGTCGCGACGGATCGCCTCGGCGACACCGAGGTCGGCCAGCGCGATCGCGTAGGGCAGGGTCGCGTTGGTGAGGGCATGGGTCGAGGTGATCGGGACCGCGCCGGGCATGTTGGCGACGCAGTAGTGGGTGATCCCGTCGACCTCGAAGGTCGGGTCGCGGTGGGTCGTCGGCCGCGAGGTCTCAAAGCAGCCGCCCTGGTCGATCGCGACGTCGACCAGCACCGCCCCCGGCTTCATCAGCGCCAGCTGGTCGCGGCGGATCACGTAGGGGGCGCGAGCGCCGTGGACGAGCACCGCCCCGATCACGAGGTCGGCCCGCGGCAGCATCTCCTCGACCGCGAGCGTGGTCGAGTAGACGGTCGAGCAGCGGCCCCCGAAGGCGACTTCGAGCTCGCGCAGCCGGTCGATCGAGCGGTCGAAGACGAAGACGTCGGCTTCCATCCCGATCGCGATGAAGGCCGCGTTCATGCCGACCACGCCGCCGCCGATCACCATCACGTTGGCGGCCGCCACGCCGGGCACGCCGCCGAGCAGGATGCCGCGGCCGCCGAGCGGCTTCTCGAGCATGAAGGCGCCGGCCTGGGTCGCGATCTTGCCGGCGATCTCGCTCATCGGCGCCAGCAGGGGCAGCCGCCCGTGCGCGTCCTCGACGGTCTCGTAGGCGATGCAGGTGGCCTGCGAGCCGCAGAGGCTGCGGGTCTGCTCGGGGTCCGGCGCCAGATGCAGGTAGGTGAAGAGCAACTGCCCCGGCCGCAGCATCTCGATCTCGGTCGGCTGCAGCTCCTTGACGTGGAGGATCATCTCCGCCGCCGCGAAGACGCCGGCCGCGTCGGCGACGATCGTCGCCCCCTGCGCCTCGTACTCGGCGTCGGCGATCGCGCTGCCGTCGCCGGCCCCGGCCTGGATCAGCACTTCGTGGCCGTGGTCGCTCATTTCGCGCACCCCGGCGGGCGTGATCGCGACCCGGTACTCGTCGGCCTTGATCTCGGTGGGCACTCCAATCCTCATGCGACCAACTCCCTCGCTCGTAGGGCCAGCCAAAACTCGATCCGATCGTGGGCGCGCGAGAGGTCGCGGCCGGTCAGCTCTTCGACCTTGCGCATCCGGTAGCGCAGCGTGTGGCGGTGGCAGTAGACCTCGCGCGCGGCCCGCTCCCACTGGCCGTTCTGCTCGATGAACGCCTCCAGCGAGCGCAGCAGCTCGCCGCCGTACTCCTCGTCGCCCTCCTCGATCGGGCCCAGCACGCTGTCGCAGTAGAGCGCCAGCGCATCGTCGTCCTGAATCGAGAGCAGCAGGGTGAAGGCGCCGAGGTCCCGCCAGGAGGCGACCTCGGGAGCGCTGCCGTTGTCGAAGGCGGTCGCCTCGAGCGCGCAGCGGGCCTCGTGGAAGGAGTGGCGCAGGCCCTCGGGCGCGGCTGGGCGGCTGG
>JBFXEM010000020.1:0-11095 GCA_050180135.1 Solirubrobacterales bacterium
GTGACTGCTAGGGACCAGGGTTGGCGGCGCTGGGCGAGCGTCGGCAGGACCCCCTCTCTCGGCCTGTCGGGGTGGGTCGGATTCGGCTGGCGCCTCGGGGGAGCGCCGACCCTCAGCCGCAAAACGTTCGGGGGTCCTGCCGACGCTCGCCCGCGAGAATCCGCGAGGTCCCAGGGACAGTCCGCCCCATCTCTCTTTGAGCTTGCGAGGGACGGAGTCTGGCCGGCTAGATCCGATGAGTTGGCGGCGAGCGAGCGGGGCGAGCCGACCTCGTTGCGCTTGTCCCCACCGGTTGCGGTTGTCCCCGCTATGCGGGGACAAAGGCATCGCGTGGGGAGAAGTGCAACCAGGACGCCCCCGTCCCTAGTCAGCTTTCAGGAAAAGGGGGTCGGACTCCAACGGATTCGTTGGCGAGGGTCGCCAAACCCCTGATCCCCAGACGCGCCCGTCGCTCCCTACGCCGTCCTCGGCTCCAGCACCACCAGCGGAATCTCGCGCCCGGCCCGCGCCCGGTAGTCCCGGTAGCCGCCATACGCCGCGTCGGCGAGCGTCCAGAGGCGGTCGCGCTCGGGCTCCTCGGCCACCCGGGCGTGGACCGGGCGGCGCTCCGGCCCGACCTGGACGGTCGTGTCGGGGTTGGCCATCAGGTTGTGGTACCAGGCCGGGTGCTTCGGGAAGCCTCCCTTGGAGGCGACCAGGACCAGGTCCGGGCCGTCCTCGACGTAGAGCAGCGGCGTCGTCCGCGGCGTTCCCGACTTCGCCCCGACGTGGTCGAGCAGCAGCATCCGGCCGCGGACGCAGGGGACGACCCGGCCGAGGCGCCCACCCGTCCTCCGGTAGAGGAAGGCGTGGGCGCCCGCGGCCCGGGTCAGCAGCGGCCAGACCCGGTCGGCGAGGTCGAGGTAGCGCGGCGGCGTGGGGCCGACGGCTCCTGCGCTCAGGTGTACATCCCCCCGAACATGCCGCCGGTGATGTCGAGCACCTGCCCGTGCACGTAGTTGGCCAGCGGCGAGGCGAGGAACAGCACCGGGCCCGAGGCCTCCTCCGGGGTGGCGGGGCGGCCGAGCGGGATGATCGCCGAGGCCATCGCTCGCATCTGCTCGGGGATCCCGAGCTCGATCTTCTCGCCGCCTGGGGCGGTCATCTCCTCGCCGGCCTCTTTGGCGGCGGTGAGGCGGGTTTCGACGAAGCCGAAGGCGACCGCGTTGACGTTGATCTTGAACTGGCCCCACTCCTTGGCCAGCGTTTTGGTCACTCCGACCACGCCCATCTTCGCCGCCGAGTAGTTGACCTGGCCGGCGTTGCCCATCATCCCCGAGGTCGAGGAGACGTTGATCAGCTTGCGGAAGACCTCCTTGCCTTCCTCGCGCTCTGCTTTCGCCGCGCCGCGCCAGTGCGGAGCGACCGCGCGCGCCACCCGGAAGGGGACGACGGTGTGGATGTCGAGCATCGCCTGGAACTGCTCGTCGGTCATCTTGTGGGCGACGCCGTCCCAGGTGTAGCCGGCGTTGTTGACGACGATGTCGACCCCGCCGAAGGCGTCGACCGCGGCGGCGACGAGCTCGTCGGCGGCGCCGCTCTTGGTCAGGTCGCCGCCGTAGACCGCGGTCTCGGCGTCGATCTCGCTCGCCGTCTGCTCGGCGACGTCGGCGTCGAGGTCGTTGATCAGCACCTTCGCTCCCTCGCCCGCGAAGAGCTCGGCCGTCGCCCGGCCGATCCCCCGCGCCGAGCCGGTGACGATCGCCGCTTTGCCGTCCAGAAGTCCCATCTCTCCTCCGTTTCCGCTCGTGAAGACGGCGCGGAGGCTACAGGGAAAACGCTCCTGGCTGACTGGCCAATCGGTTTTTCGACCGGGCCACCGACAGGTGCCGGGTTGCGCGTCCGGCCGCAGGGGAGAGAATCGCGCCGTGAGCGACGCGCTGTCGATCTTCGTTTTCGCGCTGATGTCGGCGGCGAACCCGACGCTGCTGGCGGCGGTGACGGTCATGCTGCTGCTGCCGAACCCGCAGCGGCTGATGCTCGGCTACCTGCTCGGCGCCTACCTGACCAGCATCACGATCGGGCTGCTCGTCGTCTTCGAGCTGCACGGCTCGGCAGCGGTCAGCACCACCAAGAGAACGCTGAGCCCGATCGAGAACCTGGCGATCGGGGCGCTGCTGATCATCGCCGGGCTGGTGCTGAAAGGGCGGCGGATGGAGGCGCGGCGCGAGCGCAAGCAGGCCGAGAAGGAAGCCGCGGGGGCGAAGAAATCGCTGCCCGAACGGCTGCTCGGTCGGGGCGACGCGCGGATCACCTTCTTCGTCGGCGTCCTCCTCAGCTTCCCCGGGGCCTCCTACCTGGCGGCGCTGACGAAAACCGCGAAGCTCGAGGTTGCCGACCCGTGGCTGGTGCTGATCGTGCTCGGGGTCTGCGTCCTGCAGCAGGCGCTGCTTGAGGCGCCGATCGTCGCCTACGCGCTGTGGCCGGAGCCGGCGAAAAGGGCGATCGCGAGCTTCCGCGAGTGGCTCGCCCGCAACGGCCGGCGGGCGGCGGCGCACGTCGCGATTGCCCTCGGCCTCCTGCTCGTCGTGCGCGGGGCGATCGAGTTCATCGCCCGCTAGATCATCAAGCCGCTCCTGGCTCGGGGAGCTCTTAGGAGGCGGCGATCAGCTTCAGGTCACTGGGGCGGAGCAGGGCCTGGAGCAGCGACGGCTCGAGGATCGCCAGGCCGCCCTTGCGCAGCTTCACCTTGGCGCCGGTGAGGCGGGCGACCTCGGCGGACAGATCGGGCTCGTGGCCGACCAGGAGGACGTCGCCGCGGCCGGCGCTGAGGGCGAGCGAGTCGAAGCCCCCTGCCGCCAGCTGGGGCGCGATCTCGGGTTCGATTCCCGGCAGCGACTCGCAGGCGAGCCGCGCGGTCTCGGCGGCGCGGACCTTGGGGCTGGTCAGGCAGGCCTCGATTTCGGCGCCGAGCGCGGCGAGCGCGGCGCCGGCCGCGCGCGCTTGGCGCTCGCCCTTGGGCGTCAGCCGCCTTGCAAAGTCGTCCTCGGTCTCATGCTCGGCGTCCCCGTGTCGAAGTAGGTAGAGCATGGCTCCAATTTTCACCAACCCGCAACGCTTCCGTCTGAGAGATTTGTTAGCTTCCGCTCACATGTTTTCCCGGCCCGGCCGACGCTCGCTGGCCGTGGTGCTCGTGGCACTGATCGCCCTGATCGTGCCCGCCGCGGCGAACACCGCTGGCCAGATCACGATTTACGGGGGCGGCTCCGGCTCCCACCTCGTGCTCCACAAGCACGACGGCAAGCTGATCGTCAAGGGTTGGCAGGCGCACCATAAGCCGAAGGGCTGCCACTTCACCAAGCGCCGCCTGCGCGCCGTCTGCGACCTCTCGCGCGCCGGAAGAATCGAATTGAAGATGGGCAACCACGGCGATTTCGTCCGCGTCAAGAACGCTCTCCCGATCCCCCTCACCGTCTACCTCGGCGGCGGCTCGGACAAGTTCATCGGCAACGGCGAGAACGACACCTGCTACTCGCAGGGAGCGAAACGCAACCGCTGCGTCGGCGGTCCCGGCCGCGACATCTGCATCACCGGCCAGAAGAACAGCGACTGCGTCGGCGGCGCCGGCAACGACTACTGCAAACACGGCAACGGCTCCGACGGCTGCTGGGGCGGCCCCGGCAACGACATCTGCATCATGGGCCGCGGCCACGACGGCTGCCACGGCGGACCCGGCAACGACCGCCTCTACGGCGGCCCCGCCTCCGACCAGCTCTACGGCGGCCGCGGCCGCGACTACTGCGACGGCCTCCCCGGCCGCGGCAAGTCCCACGGCTGCAACTTCGGGCCGCGGCACTAGCAGGGCTCACCGTTTAGGTGGTCGCGGAATGGCCGCCCCGGGGCGCGTCTGCCGCGGCCTCGCCGCTACAGCCCCATCGTCTTGCCGATGATCTCCTTCATGAGTCCCGAGCATGGCACGGGCGGGCACGCCGGATCATCGGAGGGCAAGGATTCCCCGCAAATGAGGTTGTTCGAAGACGAAGGCGATGAGCGGTCGTGATCGCGAGTGGGCGGGCTGATGTGTCCGGATTGTGTCCGCGAGTGAACGGGAGGGCACACCCGATCTGTCTGCGAACGCCGCCCCTTGAACGCATCTCGGTGAGCTAAACCGGTGCGCGAAGGCGTCCCTAACTTGCCCGGAAGTTGCGGTCTGGGAATGCCGCTTCGTCGAAGTTCTCGCCCTCAAACTTCCGCGCTAGGGCGCTAACTATGCGCCGGAACTCCCGGTCAGACAGGTCCGTCTTCATCCGATTAATCAGCGCCGAGACGACAACGATCTCGGTCTCGTTGCCAGGTGTCTGGTGCTCCAGGCTCAGATAGCGGTGATCGCGATGGTCATCAGTGTTGAGCGCGATGTCGGTGTAGTGGCAGCGAAAGCAGCGAGCATCGGAGTCCCAGGCCTCTTTCAAAGCCTTTTTTCTCGCCTCACGGTCAGGCTTGCGGAGTTTTCCCAGTGAGTCGCGGCGCATGTCGACACGGCGGAGGATCTTTCGGCATCGATCACAGGCATAGGCCTGCGGATGCGTGGGGTCCCCACAGATTTCACAGCCGTCGGTAGTCACGAGAAGATCGCCCGCGCAGTATCGCCGCGATGTGTTGCGCTTTCCATGCCGAGCGAAGGGTTGAACGAGCGTGCGAATAATCTCACTCAGATGCGTTGGGGGACGGCTGAAAACGGCTCACCTTGTCGGACGCAGCCCGATTTTCAACGTCGGGGCGGCGCTTGGAGCATCTCCGCAATCCAATTGGTGCGCTCATCTGACTTGAGCTGCGCGCCCATCCAGGATGCAAATGCCCTCGTCGCGAGCTTGGCGTTCATTCCCTCGGGTGAGGAGGGCTTGTGCCCGCCGTGGACGACCCGATTGCGGAGGTCATAGCAGTCTCGGAACCATCTTCCAGGCGCGCAGTCTGCATCGTTCGGGTCCAGGCCGTCGACTTCCAGGAACCGAGGAAGGTGCTCAACGAGTTGATTCCTGAACGGAGCGTTGAGCGCGCGCTCAAGGCCATCCGGCTCTAACTCGAGAAGTTGCCAGAGCGATCGGAAGAGCGTGTTGACGAGGACCTCGATCGAGGTGGTCGCAGAAATGACGGACTGTGAGTTTCGACCGGATCCGAGATGGTGCTCGGCGGCCTGATAGTGCTCGATGAAGTCGAAGAACGGCATTTCACCGCGGCGGTAGCGATGGACCAGCTCGATCGCCCCCTCGATTTCCTCGGCAGGGCGCTCGTCGGGCAAGTCGTCGCGAAGCGACGAGTGGGCATCGATGGTCCCATGGAGCGGCTCACGCTCACCGTCGGCGGGATAGACCTCCAGGCGCCAGGGAGTGGTGCGAGGCAGGTCGCTGCGCGAAATGGAGGAGATGTGCCACTCATCGTTCAGCGCGGCGAGAGCGACCAGGTACTGATTGAGAATTCCGAGCGCGGCGTCGAAGCACCGTGAGGTCCATTCGAGGAATTCGTGTTCGGAGGGGTCTACATCATCAGGGAACGGCAGGTCTGATTCACGCGTGTAAACGGTGACCTGGGAGCAGCTCCGCAAGACCGCCTCGTCTCCCTGAAGGGAGGGGTGCGGTGGGGCGCCTCGATCGAAGCCGTCCCAGTCCGAAAACGCCAGCTCGGCGGCGAGCAGCTCGGCTCTGTGCTCGACGCGCACCTGGCTGAGATCGACCCGATAGAGAGGAGCGAGGTTCTCGGGGATCGGCGCCATGCCCGCGATGTGCCCGATCGCGTGACCGTTCCAGCCGGGCCAACCGCCACCCCCGCCGCTGACGAGGAACCGGGCCTCGGCGATGCGCAGGCAGAACGGCAGTTCGAGTAGGAAGGTGAGCGCGAGGACCCCTTCGGCGTCTGGCTCGGGATCAATCAACTTGGGGTCGAACTTTCCGGGCCTAAGCGATTCCACCGGGTCCCGATCCCAATTCGACGCCGGCGCTGGCGTCGATCATCTCTTCAACAATCGCGGTGACCTCATCCTCGTCGGTCGGCTCATCGCCCGGGACCGCCGGGTCGATTTCCCAATCCTCGAAAAATGAGACGAGGTTCGCTCGCGCGAGAAGCGCTATCGGTCCGAACTGCGCCAGGGCCATTGCCCAGTCGTGCTCGGCCTCCTGTCGCTGGCCATATCGCCAGCGGGTGATGGCGGCGTAGGTGGCGGCGAACATCTCGCGCTCGTCGCGGCGCCCGACGATCGCGATCCAGTCATAGAAAGCCATCGCCCGGGCCCAGTTCTGCTTCTTCGTCGCTCTCCAGGCCTTTTTCCAGAAGCGCTTTCGGATCCGTTGGAAGCGCCACTCGAACCATCTCGCTCGTAGCCGGTGCCGGGCAACCTTGTGGGCGTCGTAGGTGTTGGCGTAGAGGATCGGTGAGCGAGGGATGAAGTGCAGCCATGCCCAGACGGGCCGGCCCGCTCGTCGCAGCTGAATTCGTGGGCGTGCTCTGATCGTCCGCGAGTACCACTTGGCAGCGGCACGCCCGGCCGTCCGTTCCCCCTCTTCATCCCCTTCGTTGAAGGCCTGTCCAACGCTGCGCCAGGCCCGCAGCGCCGCTGCCCGCCGCACGTACCATTGCTTCCCGTAGCGCGACCGCGACCTCAGCAGCTCGTCGAGGAGCTCATCGGCCTCACGGCGCTCCTCCTCGCTCGCTTCCCCGAGGTCGAGGGCGGCGAAGAGGTTGTAGGTGCTCTGGTCGCGGAGCGAATCGGAGTCCTGCGCCCGGGCCAGTCGCAGGGCCGCGATCTGCTCGTCGCGATCGGCGGGGTCCGGTTCCCCTCCGGTCGAGGCGATGTGGTTCGCGCGCTCGAGTAAGAGGTGGGAGAAGCCGCGCAGCAGCTCGGGCGAGGGGCTCTCGCCTCGGACTCTGAGTCGCAGGTAGTCGATCGCCTCGTCGCGCTCGTCTTGGGCCGCCATCGCTCGCGCCAGGGCTAGGCGCAGGGCGTCGATCTGGGCATTGGGGCTGTCGCCGGCAATCTGGAGCGCCTCCCTCAGAGGCGCAAGCGCCTCCGCGGGGGCGCCGAGGGCGACCGCCGCGCGACCAATGATGCCTCGCAGTAGCGCCTCGAGATCGCGGCAGAAGTCGAGGGGGAATTCCTCGTCGTGGACACCGATCTGCGGGGTGAGGCTGGTGACGAAGGGGCCAAAACGGGGGTTGGCCGGGGTGCGGTCGCGCGTGAACCAGTCGAGGTGAGTGGTGGAGTCGAACGCCGGCTCGAGGATCCGGGGAAATATCGACCAGCCTCCGTCGGGGCGCGAGGCGATCCGTCCGTGCAGCAAGAATATCCCGCGAAGGCGCTTCCGGGTTCGCTCGGCGAGATCGGTTTGGTCGGAGCCGACCTCGAGCGCCAAGGGCTGGACAAACTCCCGCAGCGGCACCGGCAGGTGTGAGCGAAGGGTGTCGACGACGATCCGCTGCGCCTCCTCGGCGCGCCCCTTGGCTTCGGGGCCCTCGTAGAAGAGCGGCACGAGAAGGGAATGGCGACAGCGTCGCCTCGCTCGCCACCAGCGCAGGCCACCGGCGAAGGCAAGAAGAGCCAGGATCGTGGCGCCTAGCGAGACTTCAAACTTCGGGGAAAACGCTGCGAGGGCCAAGAGGAGGAGCCCGGCGGGCCACCAGACCCATCTGGACAGCCGGAAGTGGATCGCCCACATCCGGTTTCCGATTCGCTCCAGAGCGGCGATCATTTGCGCTTGACCGGGATCATCGCGGCGAGCCCCTCAAGCTCGGGGATCGCCTTGAGCCTCTCGCCGAAATACTCGAAGAGGTCCCAGGTTTCGGCGACGGACCGAAGCGCCTGCGCTTGCGAGGGGCGGTAGCCTTTATGGACACTTCGTACGCGTAGCTGGTAGGCATTTCGCCACCACGACGCGTGTGCCGCCCCGGTGGCGCCGATCGGGACGCCGAGCGCTTCGGGCAGCTCCCGATTGAAGACCTTCGTCCACTTCTGCTCCTCGATCTGTTCGATTTCGGCCTCGCTCTCGCCGCGTCGTCTCTTCACCTCGCCCAGGAGCCAGAAGACCATCATCTCCACAGCGGTGCCGGCGTCGATCACCGCCTGGCGGCTTCGGCCGCCCCGGGCTTCGAGCTGAGCTCCAAACAGAGTGCTGAGCGCGGGAAATGTTGGGAAGTGGTCCGGGGCGCCCACCGTTATCGACGCCTCCCTAGCGGCCTCGGCGTTGCCGAAGGCGCCGAGCAGGTCCGGGGTGCGAGCGTGAAGGGGAAGCAATCCACTGCCGAGGGCGAGGCGCTCCCCCGGAAGCCGTATCTCGACCAGCCAGGGAATCGCGGCCGGAAGGTCATGCAGGGCGATTGAGCCGACCTCGAACTCGCCCGCTTTGATGCCGTAGGCGCGAAGCCAGAGGTCGAGGTCGGCCAGGAGCTCGTCGAAGCCCTCACGCAGCTCTGCTTCGAAATGGCTCGAATCGGGGCCAGGTGGATCGGGGATTTCCGCTCCGACATACCACTTGGTCATCTCGCAGACCGTCTTCCACTCCTTGACCCCGCGCCGGCTCAGGCGCCGCAGCCTTAGTGCGTAGCGGAGCTTTGCGAGGCCGCTCAGCTGCTGCAGGTCACCGAAGGCACGATCGGTTGCCTCGGTCGGCATGCCGATGCCGACCTTGGCGCGTCTGAAGCGGATCCGGCGAAGGGGCATCCCGTGTAGTTCCCACTCAGCGCGGCCGGGCAGTTCGTCGACGACCTCCTCCCATCCGGAGGGCGCCCCCGAAGGCAGCATTACCGCGGCGGAGGTGTCCTCGCGCAGTCCGAGGTCTCTGGGGAGCTCGAGGATCCACGAGACCGACGCGATCGGCTCGGGGCCGTCCGGGTTCGATGATGCCGGGTGCTCAGCTTCAGACGTCATGAGCGGCGAGCATGGCACGGGCGGACACGCGGGATCATGCGAGGGTAAGGACTCCCCGCAAATGAGCTTGTTCGAGAACGAAGGTGATGAGCGGCCTTGATCGCGGATGGCCCGGCTGATGTGTCCGGATTGGTGTCCGCCCCGCTAGGCTCTTGACGTGTCGCAGACAACAGGTGTCGAGATCGATACGGCGCTGCTCAGACGACTTCGTGAGCGTCGGCCCGGCAAAAGCGACCGAGAGCTGCTTGAGTCGGTGGCGCTGGTCACGATTGGGCGGGAGACGCTGCAGCGCGTGCAGGAGCGCAGCACGCTCTCTGAAGACGAGGCAATCGAGCTTGGCGTCAAAGCTATGCATGAAGCCCGGCGCGAGCGCCGAGCGGCCGGTTGAAGCGCCTCGTAGTCGATGCGCCGTCAACTCCGCCGTAGCCCTTGGAACAGCCATAAATTACGCTCGCCGAGAGGAGTGAGCAGGGGGGGTCGGCCTCGGTCGTAAATTAGGGGGTATGGGAAAAACGCCCCCGAACACGCCAAGTCCTCGACTGCTGGGCGGGTCTCTGCGAACATTGCAGGCATGGAGTACGCCCACGTCAAGCTCAGCGGCGATCGGGCCGGCGAGTACGTCGTCACCGAGGAGCGTCCGGATGGGTCGCTCACTTTGGTGCCCGACACCTCCTGGAAAGCCATCAAGGAGCGCTCAGGCGCCCGCGAGGCGACTAAGGAGGAGTGGGAGGACTTCTTGGCGGAGCATGGCCCGCACATGCTCCCCCCCGACGGCGAGGGATAGCCGTTGAGCGGCGAGCCGCATTTCCCGGCTCGCTTCGATCCCGAGGCTTTCCGAGAGGACATGGCGCGGACGACGCCGGCTGGCCGCGAGGCCGCCGAAGCCGCGCGCCGTAGATTCGGGGCTGGCGGGGTCCCCCGCTCCGAGCTGGGGCCCTGCGACCCCGAACACCGCGACGGGACCAAGCTTCCCCAGTGCCTCAAGGCCTACCTTCCCCCGCCCGCCGGGCGCTTTGGAATAGTCTTCCGGTTCGTCATTTCGGACGACGGTCCACGGCTCGACTACCTCGCTTTCGGCGTTCGTCATCACCCCGCCGACTCAAGTGCCCCCACGGTCTACGACATCGCCCATCGACGATTGCGGGGACAAGACTCATAGCCCAACCCTCTACGCTTGATCGCATGCAGGAGAAAAAAGGGGGGCAGCTCCGCAAAGAGTGGGCTGATAAAGGAAACCCGCAGTGTGAGCATCCTGTCCTCGACAAGGAGTACTACCTGGGCTCGGACACGGGTGATTTGATTTGCACGACCTGTGGCGAGGTTTGGCTCCGGAACGATCCGGATCGCCCCGTAACTACTCGCTTTCCAAGTCCGAAGAAAAAATCGTAGCTCTCAACAACTGGGCCAGGGACTCGCTCGCGCTATGGGCATGGCGAGCAGGTAAAGCTTCTAACGACCTCTAGCGCGAGGACCAGCGAAGGTCGGAGGCAAGCGTCCGGTAGTAGCCCGGGTACACGCAATACAACCGGCCGTGCGAGGAGCGGATCTCTCTGGTTTCGTCAATGCAGTAGTTCACGAAAGCGTCTGAGTCTTCATAGATGCGTCGAGAGGGACGACTGCGGTCCCAAATACGAAACCTCCCTTGAGCCGTCAGCTGCCCCGCTTGGCGGACCTCGAAGCGCATCAGGGCTGGTTTTCTGACACCAAATGAGGAGACTTGGATACCGACGTTGTCACCCACCAACGTGCGGTAGATGGCCCAGTGTTGCGTCTCAAAAGCCTTAAAGGACGATTCCAGGCAGACATCCGGCACGCGCGCGATCTTTCTTCCGTCGGCACCTTTGATGGTGACCAAGACGGGAGCCGGTGAAACTAGTTCAAATTCTTCTTTCTTCCCGGCGGGACAGGGTAGATCGCCGACGATGACCCTCGACGTCTACGCGCACGTCTTCGATGAGTTCGACATCGCCGAGCGCGTGTCTGCCGAGGATCAGATTGCCCAGGCGCGGCGCGATGTGTCCGTTTTGTGTCCGCCTGGCTCAGACGAGACGGAGGAGGAGCAGGAAACCCCTGCTAGCCCCAATACCAATAACTTAGGCTGCCTCCGGGACGCGGACCCTGACCGCCTCCCGGGGCTTGCACCGCGGCTGCGGCCAGTCTCGGTGGTGGGCGCGCTTGACGCCGAAGCCCGACATCTTGCGCTTC
>JBFXEM010000021.1:0-11072 GCA_050180135.1 Solirubrobacterales bacterium
CGCGAGTTCTACGTCACCTGGGAGGGGGAGGGGGCATGAGCCGGGTCGCCTTCGTCGGGCTCGGGTTGATGGGCAGGCCGATGGCCGAGAACCTGCTCGCCGCCGGCCACGAGGTCGTCGTCGCCAACCGCAGCCCGGAGCCGGTTGCGGCGCTGGCAGCGGTGGGCGCCGAGGGCGCGGCGAGTGCCGCCGAGGCGGCGCGCGGGGCGGATGTGGCGATCACGATGCTGCCCGACGGCCCCACCGTGCACGCCTTGATGATCGGCGAGGAGGGAATCCTCGGCGCCATGCGAGAGGGAACGCTGGCGATCGACATGAGCACGATCGCCCCGGCCGAAGCGCGGCTGCTGGCCGCCGCCGGCGCCGAGCGCGGCGTCGGCTTCCTCGACGCCCCCGTCTCCGGCGGCGACGTCGGAGCCCGCGAGGGGAGGCTGACGATCATGGTCGGCGGCGAACCGGCCGACTTCGAGCGGGCGCTGCCCCTGCTCGAGGCGATGGGCTCTTCCGTGACCCACGTGGGCCCGGCCGGCGCCGGCCAGGTGGTCAAGGCCTGCAACCAGGTCGCTGTGGCGCTGATCCTCGAGGGCCTCGTCGAGGCCGTGACCCTGGGCACGGCCGCCGGGGTCGAGGCCGAGACGGTCCTCGGCGTGCTGGGCGGCGGCATGGTCGGCGGCCGCATGCTGGAGGCTCGCGGCCCGAGCCTGGTCAGCGGCGAGCACGAGCCCGGCTTCCGCCTCGAACACCACCTCAAGGATCTCCGCATCGCCCTCGCCGAGGCGCGCGAGCGCGGCGTCGAGTTGCCCGCCACCCCGGTGGTCGAGCGGCTGATGGAGCAGCTGCAGGCCGAAGGCCGCGGCGCCGAGAATCACACGGCCCTGCTGGACGCGGTCCAGGCGCCCCCGGCGCCCTAGCCCTAGACGCGCCGCGCCGCGAGGCAGCCGAGCGAGACCCGCCGCGATCGAATCGAGCTCAGACCTCGTGAATGTCCAGGGGCACGGTGCTGCGCGGGGCGACGATCGGGGTGCTGAGCGTGCCCAACTCCCCGATCTCGACCTCGACCACATCGCCTGGGGCGAGGAACTCGGGCGGATGTGCGCCGGCGCCGACACCGGCCGGGGTGCCGGTGGCGATCACGTCGCCGACCTCGAGGGTCAGCACGCGGGCGTAGTAGGCGACCATCTCGGCGACCGTGAAGATCATCTTCTCGGTCGAGCTGCGCTGCTTGACCTGGCCGTTGACCCGCGTCTGGATCGGCATCGAGGTCGGGTCGCCGGCCTCGGCGGCGAGCGTTATCCACGGGCCCATCGGCGCCGCCCCGTCCCAGCCCTTGCCGATCACCGCGTCGAGCCCGAGCGGGTGCGGGAAGGGTGCGACGAAATCGCGTAGCGAGAGGTCGTTGAGGTTCGTGTATCCGAAGATCGCCCCGAGCGGGTCGCTCGCCGCCAGCTGCGGGCGGCCGATCACCACCGCCAGCTCCGCCTCCCAGTCGAGTTCGGTCGCGTAGCCGGGCATCGCGACCTCGACGCCGCTGCCGACCAGGGCCGTGCTCGGCGGCTTCAGGAAGCTGAAGGGGTAGGCGGTCGCTTCGACCTTCGGCGCCCCGGCCTTCTCCATCTCCTCGACGTGGTCGGTGTAGTTGGCGCCGACGCAGAGCAGCTTCGCCGGCATGATCGGCGGCTCCCAGCTGGCGCCCTCCAGCTCCACCTCCGGCGCCGACTCGCCGATTTCACGCAGCCGCGGCGCCAGCTCGTCCCAGCGCCGGACCAGCTCCGCGGTCGCGGCGTGGCTCCAGCCCAGCGCCGCGGTCAGCGAGACGATCCGCTCGCCGTAGTCGGCGAGCAGCTCCGGCTCGCCCCCGTCCAGCCTCGCGACCCCGACCCGGGTCGGCAGCGACTCGCCGTTCACGCGCCGGCCGGCGCGGCCGGCTTGATGTTGTGGTTCATCCGGAACAGGTTGCCTGGATCGTAGGTGGCCTTGACGCGGCCGAGGCGGGCGTACTTCTCCGGCCCGCCGTAGGCCTCGACCACCCGGTCGAGCTCGTCGACGTTGAGCATGTTCACGTAGACGCCCTTGCCGAGCCACGGTTCGACCGCGCGGTAAGAGGCGCGGATCGTCTCCATGTTGGCCTCGTCGTCGCTGGCCTCGTGCCAGTGGTTGGCCCAGTTGATCCACCAGAGGCTGTCGCGGTTGGAGAAGGCCGAGTCGGCCTCCGGGATCTCCCGGGCGAGGCCACCGAGTCCATATATAGCGAGCTCGCCTTCGATCGTCGTGCTCGGGTTCAGGCTCTGCGCCCAGAAGTCGACGAGGGCGTCGATCGCGCCCTCGGAGAGCTCCTGCAGATGCCCCTCTTTCGTGTAGTTGCGCAGCCCGTCGGGGAACTCGGCGTCGAGGAAGCGCTGCATGCCGAGTCCGAACGGGATCACCGCCGAGCCAACCACGGCGGGGTCGCCGACCGCGGTCAGGCGCTCGACCATCGCGATCCCCTCCTCGGACTCGGGGTCGTCGAGCCACATGCAGAACAGCATCACCAGCGGCGTCCCGACCAGGTCCTCGGGGACGAACGGCAGCGGCGGCATCTCCCGCTTCATCGCCACGTGCCAGCCGACGTTGTTCGGCAGGTCGGGGTAGATGCGGGCGTACTCGCGCAGCGCCACCCGCGCCTCGTCCTCGTGGTAGAGGGCGGCGCCGAAGCGCATCGTCGGGCCGAAGTCGTAGGCCTGGAAGCTGAAGCGGGTGACGACGCCGAAGTTGCCGCCGCCGCCGCGCAGCGCCCAGAAGAGGTCGGGGTGGGAGTCCTCGGAGACCTCGATCACCTCGCCGCTGGCGGTCACCACCTCCAGCGAGACGAAGTTGTCGCAGGTCAGCCCGTGCTTGCGCGAGAGCCAGCCGATCCCGCCCCCGAGCGCCAGCCCGGGCACGCCGGTATCGGAGACGATTCCGGCCGGGACCGCGAGCCCGTGCTCGGCGCTGGCCGCGTCGACGTCGCCGAGCTTGCAGCCGCCCTGGACGTGGACGACCTTGCTCTCGAGGTCGATCTCGACCCCGCGCATCAGGGTCATGTCGCAGGTGACCCCGTCCTCGTTGGCGAGGGCGCTGCCGACGATCCCGTGGCCGCCGGCGCGGACCGAGAGCGGGGTGCCGTGCTCGCGGGCGGCGTTGACGACCGCGACGACGTCGTCGGTGTCAGCGCAGCGGGCGATCAGCCCCGGCCGTTTGTCGACCATCGCGTTCCAGACCGCGCGCGCCTCGTCGTAGCCGGGGTCCCCGGCGCTCAACAGCTCGCCCTTGAAGGAGCCTTCCAGCTGCGCGCGAACCGCGGCCACGGCCGACGTGTCGGTGGTGCTCATGCTTCCTCCTCGCTGAAGAAGTCCAGTAGTTGCTCGGTGATGAAGTCCGGGCGCTCCTCGCCGACCCAGTGGCCGCAGCGCTCGATAACGCCGCCGCGCACGTCGCTCGCCGCCAGTTCCATGCACTGCTTGGAGAGCGGGCCGAGGCAGGCCTCGCCGGCCCAGGCCATGACCGGGATCTCTAGCGGCCGCTCGCGGTGCACCTCGTTCTGGGCGGCGGTCTCGAAGAACGCCTTGTAGTACTCGAGCCCGGCGCGGAGGGCGCCGACGTGGGTCATCGCCCGCGCGTAAACCTCGACGTCCTCGGGCGAGACCGCCGAGGGGTCGTAGGCGTAGTGGTCGAAGAACCAGCGCAGGTAGAGCTCCTCGCGGCCCTGGATCAGGGCGAAGGGGATGTCGGGGACCGACTGGAAGCCCATGTGCCAGAGGAAGTTGCCGCCCGGCTGCGGCGCCATCGCCCCCTCCATGATCCCGAAGCCCGGCACGACCATCTCGAAGAAGGCGAGCCGCTTGACCTCGTCGCGGAACTGGGCCGCGTATGAGTAGGCGGTGGCGGCGCCCCAGTCGTGGCCGGCCAGGTAAACGGAGTCGAAGCCAAGGCTCTTGACCAGCTCGTGGATGTCGTCGGCGACGTTGTCGGTGTCGTAGCCGGAGTCCGGCTTCGACGAGGCGCCGAGACCGCGCATGTCCGGCACGATCACCGTGTAGCGCTCGGCCAGGGCGGGGATCACCTGCCGCCACTCGTGCCAGGACTGCGGCCAGCCGTGGAGGAGGACGACCGGGTCTCCCTCACCGGCCCTTACGTAGTGCAGCCGGACATCCTTGACCGCGGCGGTGTGGTGCTCCAACGCTCTCTCCTCTCGCTGCTTGGACCCGAACCCGGCGCGAAGATACCATAATTCAACATAGTCATTATGTGTGATAGCTTCAGCTCGTCCGATGGCCCCGACGGAGGAGCAATAGATGGCAGCGACCAGCGACGAGACGCTGGCGGCGCTGGCGCAGAGCCTGCGCGAGGCCGAGGCCAGCCGCGTCCCGATCCAGCCGCTGACCGCTGAGCACCCCGAGCTCACGGTCGCCGACTCCTACCGGATCCAGCAGATCAACGTGCACGCCCGCAAAGAGGCCGGTGGCCTCGTGCGTGGCCGCAAGATCGGGCTGACCTCGGTGGCGATGCAGCAGCAGCTCGGCGTCGATGAGCCCGACTTCGGCGCCCTCTTCGCCGACATGCTCGTCGAGGAGGGCGACGCGATCCCGGTCGGCGAGCTGATCCAACCCCGGGTCGAGGCCGAGATCGCCTTCGTGATGGAGACCGAGCTGAAGGGACCGGGGGTCACCTCCGCCGACGCCCTGCGCGCGGTCGCCGGCGCCCTGCCCGCGATCGAGATCATCGACAGCCGCGTCGCCGACTGGAAGATCAAGCTGCCCGACACGATCGCCGACAACGCCTCCTCGGCCCGGGTCGTCTGCGGCGGCAGGCTGACCCCGATCGAGATGATCGAGGACCTGCGCCTGATCGGGATGTCGCTGAGCGTCAACGGCGCGGTCGCCGCCACCGGCGCCGGCGCCGCCGTGCTCGGCAACCCGATCCGCTGCGTCGCCTGGCTCGCCAACAAGCTCGGCGAGTTCGGAGTGCCGCTGCGGGCCGGCGACCTGGTTATCGCCGGCGCCCTGCACGCGGCGCTGCCGGTCAACCCCGGCGACAGCGTCGCCGCCCAGTTCTCCGAGCTCGGCTCGGTCACCACCAGATTCGGCGAGTAGAGGAGAGAGAAGTGAGCGAGAAGATCCCCTGCGCGATCCTCGGGTCCGGCAACATCGGCACCGACCTCATGTACAAGCTGGCGCGCTCGGAGACCCTGGAGCCGCGGGCGATGATCGGGATCGACCCCGACTCCGACGGCCTGCGCCGCGCCGAAGCGGCCGGCCTCGAGGTCTCGGCCGAAGGCGTCGAGTGGATCGTCGCCCACCCCGAGGACTGCGCCTTCGTCTTCGAGGCGACCTCGGCCGGCGCCCACCGCGCCAACGCGCCGAAGATCGAAGCCGCCGGCCTGCAGTCGATCGACCTCACTCCGGCCAAGATGGGTCCCGGGGTGGTGCCGCCGGTCAACCTCGAGCAGCACATCCAGGCGCCCGACGTGAACATGATCACCTGCGGCGGACAGGCGACGATCCCGATGGTCGCCGCCGTCTCCGAAGTGACCCCGGTTCCCTACGCGGAGATCGTCGCCACGATCGCCAGCCTCTCGGCCGGCCCCGGCACCCGCCAGTCGATCGACGAGTTCACCCGCACCACCGCCAAGGGGCTGGAGGAGATCGGCGGCGCCGGGCGCGGCAAGGCGATCATCATCCTCAACCCCGCCGAGCCGCCGCTGATGATGCGGGACACCGTCTTCTGCGGCATCTCCCCCGATGCCGACCGCGACGCGATCCGCGCCAGCATCGAGGCGATGCGCGAGCGCGTCGCCACCTACGTGCCCGGCTACCGGCTGCGCGGCGAGCCCCAGTTCGAGGACGACCGGGTGGCGATCTTCATCGAGGTCGAGGGCGCCGCCGACTACCTGCCCGCCTACGCCGGCAACCTCGACATCATGACCGCGGCCGCGGTGGCGGTCGGCGAGGAGCTGGCCCGGCTGCGAGCGGGGGTGGCGGCATGAGCGCCCCGATCACCCTGGTCGACTCGACCCTGCGCGACGGCAGCCACGCCAAGCGCCACCAGGTCTCGGTCGAGCAGGTCGTTGCCGTTTCCTCTGCGCTCGACGCCGCCGGCGTCGACGTGATCGAGGTCAGCCACGGCGACGGGCTCGGCGGCGCCTCCTTCAACTACGGCTTCGCCCTGACCGACGAGTTCGAGCTGATCGCGGCCGCGGTCGGCGCCGTCGAGCGCGCTCGCATCGCGGTCCTGCTGCTGCCGGGGATCGGCGTCAAGGAGGACCTCACCCGCGCCCGTGAGATCGGCGCCTCGGTCGTCCGCATCGCCACCCACTCGACCGAGGCCGACATCTCTCCCTCGCACATCGCGCTCGCCCGCGAGCTCGGCTTCAAGACCGCCGGCTTCCTGATGATGGCCCACATGAACTCGCCCGAAGGGCTCCTCGAGCAGGCGAAGATCATGGAGGAGGCCGGGGCCGAGGCGGTCTACGTGACCGACTCCGCGGGCGCCCTGATGCCCGACGGCGTCAAGGCCCGGGTCGAGGCGCTGCGCGGCGGCCTCGACGCCGGCACCGAGGTCGGATTCCACGGCCACGAGAACCTCTCGCTGGCGATCGCCAACAGCATCGCCGCGGTCGAGGCCGGCGCCACCTGGATCGACGGCTGCACCTGCGGCCTCGGCGCCGGCGCCGGCAACGCCCCGACCGAGGTCCTCGCCGCGGTCTTCGAGAAGCGCGGGATCGAGGTCAACGCCCGCACCTTCGCGATGCTCGACGTCGCCGACGACGTCGTCCGCCCGATCATGGACCGCCCCCAGGTCGTCGACCGCGCCTCGCTGATCCTCGGCTACGCGGGCGTCTACTCCTCCTTCCTCCTCCACGCCGAACGAGCCGCCGAGCGCTTCCACGTCTCCACCAAGGACATCCTGGTGGAGGTCGGCAAGCGCAAGGCGGTCGGCGGCCAGGAGGTACTGATAATCGACATCGCCGCCGAGCTCGCGGCCCAGCCGGCCGCCGCCGGCACCTGACCACAAACCGAAGGAGCGCGCAGACAATGTCCGGTTCCCGCCTCGGCCAGATCCACCACCTCGCCTACGTCGTCGACGAGATCGAGCCGGCCGCCCAGCGCCTGCACGAGCAGTTCGGCGCCGGTCCGTTCTTCTACCTCGACGAGGTGCCGGTCAGCGACGTCAGCTCGCGCGGCGAGCCGGCCGAGTTCGTCCACGCCTCGGCCTTCGGGATCTGCAACGAGGTCCCGGTCGAGCTGATGGTGATCGCGAAGATGGCGCCCGAGCGGGCCGCCGCGCGCTTCGCCGGCGCGGCGACCCCGCGTTTCCACCACATCGCCTACGCGGTGGCGCCGGCCGAGACCGAGGCGGTCCGCGCCGAGCTGGAGGCGAGCGGCCTGCCCGAATACCTGCACGCCAGCTTCGGCGAGGACGTCGAGTTCACCTACCACGACGGCTCCGCCTCGCTCGGCCACGACATCGAGCTGCACGCCGACAGCGAGGGCCTGCGCGGCTTCTTCGCGATGTTCGAAAGCGCGGCCGAGGACTGGGACGGCTCGGACCTGCTGCGCCCGGCGCTGGGCTGAGCCGCTGCCGCTGCCCGGGCTACGGAGGATGGAGCACCGTGCCCGGCCTCGAGCAGGCGGTGGCCTTCTTCACCGAGAGTCGCCGAGAGCACGAGTCTGCATTTGGGTCCGCATAGCGGCCCTGAGAGCGGACTCGTGGAGACGTCAGGCCCGTAGATGCGCCCAGAGGCGCTCGAGCAGCTCCTCGCCGGCGGCCTGCCAGGCGCTCGCTTCCTCTGTGCTGAGGGGGCGGGGGGTGCCGGCGGCGGCGGCGCGCAGGTAGACGTCGGCGGAGCGCTCGAGCAGGACCATCCGCGCCAGCGCCCGGCCCGGGGTGGAGGCGATGGTGAGGGCGCCGTTGCCGCGCATGATCAGCGAGTCGGCGTCGCCGAGCGTCGCGGCCAGCTCTTCGGCCCGCTGGCGCTGGCGGACCAGGCGGGAGTCACCGAAGACGGGGACGGGGGCACCGGCGATCGCGCCCTGGCCGAGCAGCGCCGGCAGCTCATCGGCGAGGGCCGCCACCGCCAGCGGCGATTGCGGCTGGGCGCGCACGATGGCGTCGACGTCGGGGCGGGCGCGGTAGATCGCCCAGTGCACCCAGGCCTCCTTGGCGACCGCGGCGGGGAGCTCCTCGAGCTCGCCCAGCGGCAGCGCCACCAGCTGATCCTCGGCGCTGACCGCCGCCATCGGCAGCGGCGGCGTCATCAGCGCCCGCTCGCCGTCGCGCACGGAGACGTGGCCGAAGGCGTCGACCAGCCCGGCGGCCGCGAGCGCCCGGGCGGCGGCGACCACTTCGCTGCCGCCCGGGGCCGTGCTCATGCCGGCTGCGCCGCCGCCCCGGCGGCGAGCGCGGTCCCGGCGCGCAGGTAGGTGTCGGGCATGTCCGAGCCCCACAGCTCGAGGCCAAGCGGCGAGGTGTCCGGATCCCACCGGATCGGCTCCCAGTCGGGCGCGAACAGCAGGAAGCCACCGCTCCAGACCTCGATCCGGTTGCCCGAGGGCTCCCAGCAGTAGAGGAAGATCGCGCCGCTGGTGCCGTGCTGCCCCGGACCCCACTCCAGCTTCACGCCGGCGTCGGCGAGCAGCGTCGCCGCCCGCACCATCTGGTCGGCGGTGTCGACGTAGTAGGCGACGTGGTGCAGCAGCGAGCCGGTCTGTTCTTTGTTGCGCATGAAGGCCAGCTCGTGCGAGAGGTTGGTCTTCGCCAGCCAGGAGGCGAGCCGCTGCTCGCCGTTTCCGAGGTCACCGGTGATGTAGTAGTTGTGGCGGACCCCCATCTGCTCGCTCCAGAACTCCTGCTCGCCCTGCGGTTCGTTGACGAGGAAGTTGACGTGGTCGAAGCGGCGCGGGTGGACGCCGTGGCCGGTGTAGCGCTGGGGGTGGCTGGGCAGCTTCGACTGCAGCTCGGGATTGCGCTCGACGTACTTCTCGACCTCCCAGAAGAGCTCGGTGGGGACGCCGGCCGGCGAGAAGAAGCGCAGCGCGTCGCCGTGGCCGAGGCTGACGCCCTCGCCGCCCTCGACCCACTGGGTCTCGATCCCGAGGCCCTTCAGCTTGCCCTCGAACTCGCCCAGCGCCTCGGGGCTGTCGACCCGCCAGGAGACGTGCTCGAGGCCGCTGCTCTGGGCCCGGGTGAGCACCAGCGTGTGGTGGTCCCAGTCCTGCCAGGCGCGCAGGTAGACGTGGTTGTCGTCCTCGGCGCTGACGAACAGGCCGAGGACCCTGGTGAAGAAGTCTCGCGAGGCCTCGAGGTCGCTGACCCGAAGCTCGGCGTGTGCCACGTGGGCAATTCCCATCTCTACCTCTCCCATCCCTTGTTGGAGATTGAGCGTAATCGCTTACGCAGTGCAGGCTTAACGTCGAATGATTATAGGTAATTCACCGCGGCTCGACAAGCGGAGGCCTTGGGTTGGGCATGGGCCGCGCCCAAACAGGCCGGGAGCGGGAACAGCCGAGGGCTCAAAGCGAATCGCAGCTTCGCCGAGTCCTCGGCCGCAACCGCAGTTCATCTTTCGCCCCAGTCCCTCAGATCAACCGAACCTTGGGTGCTCGCTGCCGGTCGATCCAGCTCCGGGCCGAGGCGAACTCCGCTCATCTCGATCCTCGTAGAAGTGCGCCACCGGATGATGGGTGGGGAGGGTCCTCGAACGTATCAGCAGGAGGAGCAGCGCTCTCCCGGGCGACAGCTCGTCCGGATCCTTCGACGAAGAGCGAGTGAGAGGACCCTCCCCACCCATCACCCCCTGGGGCCTTCTATTCGCTGATCGCCATCAAGTCGATCTCGATCAGGAACTCCGGATTCGACAACCGCGTGACGCCGATGAGGGTGCTCGGAGGGACCTTGCCCGGCTCCCAGTAGGAGGCAATCTCGTCGTCGTCGAGGTGCGACTCGAGGAAGGCGTCGACGTCGAGGGTGAAGATGCGCCGGTAGACGACGTCCTCCCACTTGCAGCCGACCGCTTTCATCTCGATGTCGAGCGTCTTCATCACGTGCCGGTACTGGGCGCGGAAGTCGCCGGGGTGGACGACCTCATAGGTCTCGAAGTCGGCCGGGGTGCGGCCGGCGAAGAAGTGGAACTTGCGCGGGTCGGTGACGGTGGCGACGCCGGTATAGGCGGGGTGGGCGAAGACGCCCTCGGGGTTGATCAGCTCGCGTTTCATGTCTCTCCTTGTTCGGTGGCTGCCTGTGCCGCCGCAACCCGGGCGATCGGCACGCGGTAGGGGGAGCAGCTGACGTAGTCGAGCCCGGCCAGCTGGAAGAAGGCGATCGAGTCGGGGTCGCCGCCGTGCTCGCCGCAGGCACCGAGCTCGAGCCCGGGGTGGGCCTCGCGCCCGACCCAGGCGGCGAGCCGGACCAGCCAGCCGACGCCGGGCCGGTCGATCGTCTCGAAGGGGCTGCGGTCGATGATCCCGCTCTCGATGTAGCGCCCGAGGATGCGCGCCTCGATGTCGTCGCGGCTGAAGCCGAGCGCGGTCTGGGTGAGGTCGTTGGTGCCGAAGGAGAAGAAGTCGGCGATGCGGGCGATGCGGTCGGCGACGAAGCAGGCGCGCGGCAGCTCGATCATGGTCCCCACCTTGAGCACGGCGACGCCGCCCTCCTCGGCGGCGACCCGCTCGACCAGCGAGCGCATCGCCTCCAGCTCGCCCTCGTAGGCGACCAGCGGGATCATCACGTCGAGGTGGGGCTCGGCCCCGGTGCGCTCGCCGACCGCGCGGGCGGCGCGAACGATCGCCCGCGCCTGCATCTCGTAGATCTCCGGGTGGAGGATGCCGAGCCGCACGCCGCGGGTGCCGAGCATCGGGTTGGCCTCGGCCAGCTCCTCGGCCCGCTCGGCCATCTCCGGAGTCAGGTCCTCGCCGCGGGGGAGGAACTCGTGCAGGGGCGGGTCGAGCAGCCGCACCGTCACCGGCAGCCCCGCCATCGCCTCGAAGATCCCTTCGAAGTCCACCTGCTGCAGCGGCAGCAGCCGCTCCAGCGCCTCGCGCCGCTCGGGCTCGTCGGCG
>JBFXEM010000022.1:0-11042 GCA_050180135.1 Solirubrobacterales bacterium
CGACTGCCACGAGATCCGCTTCCACCTCGCCGAGACCTTGAAATCCGCGTACGAGATCGACCACTCGACGCTTCTGGTCGAGCACGTACCTGCGCAGCTGCTGCAGGTGGAGGAGCCGGGGGAGGAGGGACGATGAGCCTCGACGGGCGAGAGGGGAAAGCCAAGCAGCGGCGATCGCTGCTCTTCGTGATCGCGACCTGCCTGGGGTCGCTGGCCCTGGTCGCGCTGCTCACCTACGGCCTGATCCAGAAGGCGCCGGATACGAGCATCGCCGAGTCGCTCGCCCGCGGTGAGCCGACCCCGGCTCCGAGCTTCGACCTCGAGGTCCTCGATCAGGGGAGTTGGCCCGCGCAGTTGCGGCCACGGCTGGACCGGGCAACCGGCAACGGTCAGATCGCTCTCGAGGAGCTGCGCGGCGCGCCGACGGTCGTCAACTTCTGGGCCTCCTGGTGTACCCCCTGCCGCCAGGAGGCAAGGCTTCTGCAGGAAACGTGGAAGCGCGTCGGCGAGGCCGGTGTCCTCTTCCTCGGGATCAACATGCAGGACGCGCGGAGCGACGCCCGCGCCTTCATCGACGAGTTCGAGATCGACTACCCGAGCGTCCGCGAACCGGGGCGGGACACCGGTCGCGCCTACGGCGCCACCGGCATTCCCGAGACCTACTTCCTGACCGCAGACGGGCGGGTCGCCGGCCGACACGTCGGGCCGATCGAGCCCGGCGAACTGCGCGCCGGTATCCGCGCCGCCCGGTCCGGTCAAGTGCTGGGCGCGCAGGAGAACGCGCCGAAGCCCGAGCTGCGGCTGGTCCCGGTCGAGCCCGAGCGCGAACAGCCCGACGAGCGGGACGATGAAGCGCCGAAGCGATGAGCCGGGACTCGAGCTGGCTTCGCGGTCTCCTCGGGGCCGCTGCGTTTACCGTCGCCGTCGCGGTCGCCCTGCTTCTGATCTTTCCGGCGGGCTTCCCCAACTACGACACGGTGTACTTCCTCGTCTGGGGGAACGAACTGGCCGACGGGGTCCGGCCCGACTACCGCGCGCCCCTGGCGCCGACCCCGCATCCGTTGGCGATGGTCGGCGCCGCCCTGATCTCGCCGTTCGAGGGCGGGATGACCACGGCGACGATGGTTGTCGCCTACGCCTCGCTCGGTCTCCTCGCCTACCTGGTCTATCGCCTCGGCTCTCTCTGGTTCGACCCCTGGATCGGCGCCGTCGCCGCGCTGATTGTCCTCACCCGGGCGCCGTTTCTCTCCAACGGTCTGCGCGCCTACGTCGACGTCCCTTACATCGTCCTCTGTCTCGTCGCCCTGTTGATCGAGACGCGCCGTCCTCGGGCCGGCTGGCCGGTGCTCGGGCTGCTGGCGGTGGCGGGGCTGTTGCGGCCGGAGGCGTGGCTCTTCTCGGTCGCCTATGGCGCCTACCTCGTCGTCGGAATCGAGCGGGTCGAGGACCGCTGGCGACCGTCGTGGCGGCCGGGACTTACCCCGCGCCGGGTGGCTTGGACCTTTGCCCTCGCCCTCGCCGCGCCGCTCGTCTGGGCGATCTTCGATCTCCTCACCACCAGCGACCCGCTCTACTCCTTCTTCGGCACCCGCGAAACCGTCGAGACGCTGGAGCGCCAGACGGGAGCACTCGACATGGTGCTCTACGGACCGCGGCGGCTCGGCGAGGTGCTGCAGTGGCCGGGGATGATCGGGGCCGCCGCCGGGCTGGTGCTGGGGCTGACCCGGATGCCCAAGCGCAGCGCCAAGGGCGCCGCTGCGGCGGCTCTCGCGCTGGTCGCGTTCGCGCTGCTCGGCAGCGCCGGGCTGGCGATCATCCCCAGGTACACGATGCTGGCGGCGGCGCTGCTGGCGATCTTTTGCGCCCTCGCGCTACTCGGCTGGCGACTGATCCCCCAGGGGGACCCCTGGCGCGGTCGCTGGCGGGCCGCCGCCGTGGCGGTGCTCGCGCTCTTTGTCCTCTGGCTGCCGAATCAGTACGAGCTCGACTCCAGGGTCGCCACCGACCTCGCCGACCAGGGCCTGGTCGAGGACGACCTGAACGAGCTGGCCGCCGCGCCGGCCTTCGTGCCGGGCTGCGGCCCGATCTCCGTCCCGAACCACCGCGCGGTGCCGCGGCTCGCCCTCGCCCTCGGCGTGCCGCCCTCGAGCATGGTCAGCAGCGAGGAGGAGCACCCGGTCGCCGGCGGCTACTACCTGGCGCCCGCCTCCGAGTTCGTGATCCGCAACTTCATCCTCGACCCCAACGACCCCGCGCGCGTGGTCAGCGAGCTGCCGCCCGGGTTCCGCCTGGCCGCCGCAAACCAATCCTGGCGGCTCTACGGCCGCTGCGACAGCAAAGGAGACGTAGTTGAAGCCGTCGATTGAGGCGAAGGTCCTACTTGCGCTGGGCGCACTGGCCCTGGTGGCGTTTATCGCGATCGCGGTCAACGGAACCGGGGGCGGCGGCGAGGACGACAGCTCAGTCAGGGAAGCGACGCCGCCGGCAAGCACCGCGAAGGACGAAACGGTGCATCGCCAGCCCGAGGAAGAAAAGCCCGCGCCGGAAAAGAAGGAGCCGGTGGTCCCGACCATCGTTGTCCGAGGAGGGGAGCCAGTGGGCGGCGTCGCGGAGCTCAGCTTCGACGCCGGTGAAGTGGTCCGCTTCAAGGTGGAATCCGACGTCGCCGACGAGCTTCACCTGCACGGCTACGACATTTCCAAGCCGGTCGCCGCCGGCGGCTCGGCGACCTTCGAGTTCCCGGCCGATATCGAAGGCATCTTCGAGCTCGAGCTGGAGGAACGAGCGGTTCCGCTGGCCGAGCTGCAAGTAAATCCGTGACCTTCCTTTCCTCGCTTCCGCTCGCTCACGCGCTGGCCTCCCGGCAGGATCTGCCGATCCCCGCCTGGCTGTTCGCCTGGGCGGCCTCGATCGTCCTCATCGTCTCCTTCTTCGCACTCGCGCTCGCCTGGCGCACCCCGCGCTTTGACCGTGACCACTGGCGGGCCCTGAAAGGCCGGGGATGGTGGTTTCTGCGCTCGCTCGGAGTACGGGCGCTTTGCGGCTCGCTCGGGGTCGCGCTGCTCGGCGTCGCCATCTACGCCGGCCTTCGCGGCACCGAAGCGCCCGACCGCAACCTGGCGCTGACCTTCTTATTCGTCACCGTCTGGCTCGGGTTCCCCGCGCTCAGCGTGGTGCTCGGCGACGTCTTTCGCCCGTTCAATCCCTGGCGCGCGGTCGGCCGCACCTTCGGCGCCTTCTTCACGGCGGTCGCCGGCCAGGAGGCCGCCCACCTGCGCTACCCCGAGCGGCTCGGCCGCTGGCCCGCCGCTGTCGGTCTCGTCGCCTTCGTCTGGCTGGAGATCGTCTACGGGTCGAGCGGCGGGGTCGCGGTCGGACTTGACCCGCACGCGGCCGCCGTCGCCGCCTGCATCTACAGCGCCTACACGCTGGCGATGATGGCCGTCTTCGGCGTCGAGAAGTGGTGCGCGAGGGGCGAGACCTTCTCGGTCTATTTCGGGATGTTCGCCGAGCTCGGCATTTTCGAGATGCGGAAGGGGAGGCTGGGACGCCGCCGGCCGCTCGCCGCCGCAACGACCTGGGCGCACACGCCCGGCTCCCTCGCTGTCGTCGTCGCCTCGATTGGCACCACCAGCTTCGACGGCGCCTCCGAGGGCGTGCTGAAGACGCCGATCGAAGACGTCTTCGGCTGGCTGCGCGATGCCGGAATCGACCCGACCACCTCGCTGCGGCTCACCAACACGCTGTTCATGTTGCTCTGCATCGGCGCGATCGCCGCCATCTACCTGCTCGGCGTCCGCGGGATGCGCAGCGTCGGCAAGGCGCCCTCTTTCAGTGTTCTGCGGATGGGCTTCGCCCACACCCTGATTCCGATCGCCTTCGCCTACCTCTTCGCCCACTACTTCAGCCTCTTCGTCTTCCAAGGGCAGGCGCAGTTCACCTATCTGCTCTCCGATCCGCTCGGCACCGGCACCACTGACCTGTTCGGAACGGCATCGGGGGGAATCGACTTCCGCGTCCTCACTGCCAACGCCATCTGGTACGTCCAGGTCGGCGCGCTGGTGGTCGGACACGTCGTCGGCCTGATGCTGGCCCACGACCGGGCGATCGTCTTCTGGGGCGACTACCGATTGGCAACGCGCTCCCAGTACTGGATGCTGGCCGTGATGGTCGCCTTCACCTGCTTTGGCCTCTACCTACTGTCGGTCTCCAACCAATGAGCCGGCGCGCCACGAGAAAGGGACCACTCTTGCGAACCCACCGAATCACGTTCTTGTCCATAGCCGCCGCTTTCCTAGTGCTCGCCCTGCCGGCCGTCGGTTGCGGAGGCGAGTCCGACGACGCGACGACCCCGTCGACCCCGACCGCCGCCGAGTTCCCGCCGACCAAGGGACAGACGCTGGCCGAGCTCGCGGAGACGATTCCGGCGAGCAAGCTGGTCGCCGCGCCCTCGCAGCTCGTCTTCGAGCAGGGCAGCAATCGCTACGCGTTCGGGGTGTTCACGCTGGGCCGGAAGCTGGTGAACGACGCCAAAGTGGCGCTCTACTTCGCCCCCGGCGCCGACGGCAAGGCGATCGGCCCCTTCCCCGCCAACGTCGAGTCGCTGGAGACGCCGCCCGCATATCAGGCGCTCGGCAGCTCCACCGGCGAGCCCGAGGTCGCCTACGTGGTTCCCGACGTCGACCTCGATCGCGCCGGCGAGTGGCAGATCATCGCGGTCTTCAAGACGGCGGACGGGATCGCGGGCACCCGCCTGGCGAGTCTTGTGGTCGGAAAATTCCCCGAGATCCCAGCGGCCGGCGAGATGCCGCCGCGGATCCACACGCAGACCGCCGACGACGTTGGCGGAGACCTCGAGAAGATCGACACCCGCAATCCGCCCGACCGGATGCACGAGGTCGATTTCGCCGACGTGATCGGGCGCAAGCCAGTGGCGCTTCAGTTCGCGACGCCGGCCTTCTGCGAGAGCCGGCTTTGCGGTCCCGTCGTCGACATCGCCGAACAGGTGCGCGAGGAAACCGGCGAGGAGGTCGCCTTCATCCACCAGGAGGTCTTCAACGACAACGATCCCGGCAAGGGAGTGCGGCGCGAGCTTCGGGCCTTCCATCTCGAAACGGAGCCTTGGATGTTCGTCTTCGACGCCGAGGGGAAGGTGAGCAGTCGGTTCGAGGGCGCGTTCAGCGCCGAGGAGCTGCGGGCCGCGGTGAGGAAGGCGCAGGAATGAGCGAGCCCGAGAGCAAGCGGCCGTTGCTGGTCCCCGGCACGGTCGCCTTCGCCGCGGTCGGCGCCATCGTCATCGCGGCCGCCCTCAGCACGATCAATCTCTGGGGCTCTTCCGGCAGTTCGGCCGAGCCCCTCGTGAAGAAGCCGCAGGTGTTGCGGTCGGGAGACCTGCGGCTCTCGCAAACGCCCACGGATCGCACCGAGTTCGTCGCTTTCATGGACTTCGAGTGCGAGCGCTGCGCGGCTCTCTACCCCTACATCGACCAGCTGCAGAGGACGTACGCGGGCGAAGTCACCTTCGCTATCCGCCATTTCCCCGAAGCTGGTCACACCAGCGCCGTCGACGCCGCCCTCGCCGTCGAGGCGGCTGCTCGCCAGGGCAAGCTCGGGGAGATGGCCAGCAAACTCTATGAAACCCAGAGCGAGTGGGGGGAGGCGATGGAGTCCCAGCGAGAGGTCTTCGCCGGCTTCGCCCGTGACCTTGGCCTGAACATGAAGCGCTACCGGGAAGACCTGAGCGATCCGCGTCTGGCAGCCCGGATCGCGTTCGACCGGCGGGAGGGCATGGCGCTCGGCCTCGCCAGCGCCCCCGGTCTCTTCCTCGACGGCGAGTCCTACCTGCTGCCCGAATCATTCGTCGACATGCAGGAAGAAATCAACGCCGCGCTCGAATCGTGATCGACCCCGTACAGTCATGCTGATGAAGCTGCGCATGGCAGGACGGGGATGGGGCTCGCTGTCGCGGACCTTGGCGCTGGTCGCCCTCGCCGTGCTCGCCCTGCACGAGCTGCGCTGTCTTCTCGGCGCCTTCGGCGCTGGCGAATCGGTGCGTCTCGGCACCGTCGTCCCCCTGCTCGCCTGCGTCGGCATCGCCGCCCTCGCCGCCCGCTTGGTGCGGGCGCGACTGAGCGGTACGGCACCGACCGCCGGCTCGATCGCGAGGCTCCCGCTGGCAAGGCGACTTGCGGTCTTCGCCGTCGCGATCGCCGGCCTCTACCTGGCTGAGGCGCTTGCCGAAGGCGTCCTGCTCGCCGGAGGCTTCGGCGACCTCGGCGTGCTCGCCCCCGGCGGCCTTTGCGTGCTGCCCCTCGCCCTCGCCCTGGCACCGATCTGCCTACTTGCCGATCGCTGGTTCGGCCGCCTCGAGGCGCTCGTCGCCGTGGCCGGCGGGCGACTCGAGCGCCCCTCCTCCCCGCTCCGGCTCGGCCTTCCGCTCGTCTCTCAGCCAACAGGCGCGAGCATCTCGCCCCTGGCGCTCGGCCTCGCTCGGCGAGGGCCGCCCCTCTCCTTCGGTTAGCCAGACCGGGCGCGGCCGCCGCCGCGCCCCCCGTCAGCTCGCAGCCGGGTTGTCCCGCGGCTGCGGCCGCCGACCGGAGGGGGTTCCGCGGTCCCGCAATTCGAAGATTTCGATCATCGTCGTTGCCGTGCTGGTGCTGGGCGCCGCTGTTGCGATCGGCCTTGGCAGCTCATCCGACGATGGGGGGTCCGAGGGCTCTGAGGCGACCGCCGCCTCCGAGGGCTCCGCGCAGACCCTGCGCCCCGATTCGCACCTGCTCTCGAAAGGACCTGAGGGTGCGCCCGAGCTGGTCGAGTTCCTCGACTTCGAGTGCGAGGGATGCGGCGCGCTCTACCCGATCATGGAGGAACTGCGCGAGCGCTACGACGGTGAGATCACCGTCGCGATCCGCTACTTCCCCAACGAAAGCCACTTCAACGCGATGAATGCCGCGCTCGCGGTCGAGGCGGCAGCGCGCCAGGGTGAGCTCGAGGCGATGTACGAAAAGATGTTCGAGACGCAGGAAGAATGGGGCGAGGCCGGGGAATCGAAAGCCGCTCTGTTCGAGAGCTTCGCCGAGGAACTCAGTCTCGACATGGCTCAGTACCGCCGCGACGTCGCCGACCCGAGCACCGAAGCGCGGGTGAAAAAAGATTTCGAGGAGGCGCTTGAACTCGGAGTCGAAGGAACGCCGGCGTTGTTCCTCGACGGCGAACCGCTGACGGCGGAATCGCTCGAGCAGCTGAGCGGCGAAATCGATGCCGCCCTCGGCTAATCCCGACACGGCGCGCAGCGCCGCTTTCATCGCCCGGGCGATCGGGCCGATCCTCGCCGTCTGCGGCGGGGTCGGCCTGGTCGCCGCCTTCACCCTGGCGATCGAGAAGTTCAAGATCGTCGAAGACCCGACCTACATCCCGACCTGCTCGATCAACCCGATCCTCTCCTGCGGCTCGGTGATGACGACCGACCAGGCGGAAGCGTTCGGCTTCCCGAACCCGCTGCTGGGGATCGCCGGGTTCGCAGTGGTCGGCGCCCTCGGGTTCGCCCTGATCTCCGGCGCGCAGCTGGCACGCTGGCTGTGGTTGGCGATCCAGGCGGGGCTCACCTTCGCCGTGGTCTTCGTCCACTGGCTCTTCTTCCAGAGTCTGTATGAGATCGAAGCCCTCTGCCCGTACTGCATGGTGGTCTGGGTGGTGACGATCGTCGCCTTCTTCTACTGCACGCTTTGCAACCTGGCCCACGGTCCCCTGCCCGCGTCAGCGAGGCTGCGAGGCTTCGTTGGTCTTGTAGTCCGCTACCACGGTGTAGTCCTCATCCTTTGGTTCGCCGTACTTGTAGCCCTGATCGGCGAGACGTTTTGGGACTACTGGCGGACCCTGCCCTGAGACGGAGATGATCGAGGCCGTCGCCAGCACCGATCCGGCCGCGGGGGTCGGGATTCTCGCCGCCCTCGCGGCAGGGATCGTTTCCTTTCTCTCGCCCTGCGTGCTGCCGCTGGTCCCCGGCTATCTGTCGGCGGTGACCGGCGTCTCGCCGGCCGAGCTCGAGCGGGCGAGCTGGCGATCGGTGCTCGGGCCGAGCCTCCTTTTCGTCGCCAGCTTCTCGGCGGTCTTCATCGTGCTCGGCCTCACCGCTACTGCCCTCGGCTCGCTGCTGCAGGAACACAAGGATCTGCTGACCAAGGTCTCCGGGGTGCTGATCATCGCGATGGGAGTCCTCTTCGTCTCGGCTCCCTTCGTACCCCGCCTGAACAGGGAGTGGCGGGTCGACGCTCTCCTTGACCGCGCCGGCCGCGGCGGCCCGGTGATCGCTGGCCTCGCCTTCGCGATCGCCTGGACGCCGTGCATCGGCCCGACCCTGGGCGCGATCCTCACCGCCGCCTCGCTGACCGACTCCGCTGGGCGGGGCGCCTTCTTCCTCGCCGTCTACTCGGCCGGGCTGGCGATCCCGTTCCTGCTCACCGCGCTCGCCTTCTCGCGGATGACCACCGCGTTCGCCGTCGTCAAGCGCCATTACCAAGTGATCGTCGCCGTCGGCGGGGTGGTCCTGATCGCTATGGGCGTCCTGATCCTCACCGGCGAGCTCTTTCAATTGAACATCGAAGCCCAGCGCTTGATGACCGAGATGGGCCTCGACTTCTGGACCTCGTTCTGAGCGTCTACGGGCGCGGTCTAAGCGAGAGAGATTCCATGAGCGCCAGGTCGGGAAGCCGGCGATGGCGTTCAGCAACCACCTCCCCCGATCCGGCGCGAGCGGTGACGGTCAGCGTGCCGCCGCGCCGTGCGTTGTCGAGCATCGCGATGAAGAACTTGAAGGGCCGCCGGATGGCGAAACGCTCGATCAGCTCCTCGGGGATCTCGACCAGTTCGACCGATGTGGATTGGCCGTCGAGCCTGAATTCGACCGCGTCGACGTCCTCGCTGACCCGGCCGCTGGCGTAGGAGAAGGAGCGGCCCTCGCGCGTGGTCCCGCCGCCGCTGCCCTCCAAGCGCAGACCGTGTAGGGCGGGGGGCAGGCCGCAGCTCGCGCCGTAGAGGGCGTGGACCTCGGGGAAGTTGAGCTCGAAGCAACGAGCGCCGTTCGCGGGCCAGAGCATGCCCGGTTCGTCCTTCAGCCGATAGGTGATCAGTTCGTAGTGCCCGATCCCCGGCGCGGGGCCGCGCAGAAGCACGTAGGCAGGTTGTCCCTCGGCGGCACTCCCCTGGTTCGCGAATGCGCGCAGGTCGCGCAGGGTCGGCGGACCCCCGGGCTCGCCGAATCCGAGCCGCTCGCCGATCCAGGTGGTGACCGCGTGCCCCGTCGGGGTGAAGAGCGCCCCCGCGCCAAGCGCGATGCAGAGCGCCGCGAGGGCGACGGCCAGCCGCGGAGCCCCGAAGCCGGCGAGTCGGGGCCGTCGGCCGGCGGGCGGTATGCCGAGTTGAGCCGCGATGGCATGCCTCGCTCGTTGGCAGGAGGCGTCCAGCTCGGGAACCTCGAGTGCCTGCACTCGCCTGATCACGGCGCGGTCATCCATCGGCTTCCTCCAGTCGGGATCGCAGCTGGTCGAGTCCCCGGCGCAGGCGCGAGCCGACCGTCCCGCGGCGCAGCCGCAGCATTCGGGCGATCTCGTCGGTGCCGTAGCCGCCGATGTGGCGGAGCACGACGATGGTGCGCTGCTCGGGGGAAAGGGAGGCCAGGGCGTCGGCGAGGACGGGATCGGCCGGAGGCTGGCTCGGGGACGGGGCGACGATCGGGGCGACCTCGCGGCGCCGCTTGCGCAGGCGCAGCCAGTCGAGGGCGCGGTTGGAGACGATCCGGTGCAGCCAGGGCTCGAAGGAGCGGCGGTGATCGAAGCGGCCGAGGTTGGCGAGCAGCGAGAGCATCGCTTCCTGCGTCACGTCTTCGGCCATGTGCGAGTCGCCGAGGATGCCGTAGGCGATCCGGTAGGCAGGGCGCCAGTGGCGCTCGACTAGGGCTTCAGCGGCATCCTTCGAGCCCGCCCGAACGGCGCGAATCAGCTCATGGTCGGAGCGTTCGCGCTCGGCGCCGAGGAGCAGCGGCGTGCCCGATTGCAGCTCTTCGAGTTCGGTCATTCCACACCCACTACGTCCAAGCGTGTCGAAATGCTCCCTCCGAAGTCATTCGCACATCTGTACGAATGTTTGTAAGATGCTCGTGTGACGAAGGACGCCGACACCTGCGACCTGCTCTGTCTCGACCTGCCGAAGGCCGAGCGCGTCCGCGCCGAGCTGCCGGCCATCGACGCGCTCGAGGGCTGGTCGGCGGGCGCCAAGGCGCTTGGCGACCCGACCCGTCTGGCGATCGCGGTTGCGCTGAGGAGTAGTGGGGTCGCCTGTGTCTGCGACCTCGCCTGGATCGTCGGCCGCGACGAGCGGCTCGTCTCCCATCACGTTCGCCTCCTGAAGGGCGCCGGCCTGGCGCGTTCAGAGCGCGACGGGAAGATGGTGATGTACGAGCTGACCGAGCGGGGCTCCGCGCTGGTTGATGCCGTCGTCGCCGCCCCGGTGGAGTCGGCGTAATGCCGAGCCCCGTCGAGTTGCCGATGGCGCCGGGCGCGCCGCCTCCGCCCACCGCGCCGCCTGATCCGGCAGAGCGCCCGCGAGGAGACGGTCGGCGCTTCCGGGTCGAAGGGATGGACTGCGCGGCCTGTGCACAGACGGTGCAGAAGTCCGTCACCGCGCTCGACGGCGTCAACGACGCCGAGGTGTCCTTCGGTGCCGGGGCGCTGACGGTCCAGGGTGACGTGGCCGACGCCGTCGTGCTCGGTGCAGTCACGCGCGCGGGCTACCGCGCCTATCCGGCCGGGAGACGCCCCGCCGGGCCGTCGGCGCCGTTCTGGCGCCGCGACGCGCGAACGCTCTCGACCACTCTCTCGATTCCGCTGCTGCTCCTCGCCGTGACCGCCTCCCTCGCCGGCACCTCGCGCCTGGTGGCCGAGCCGCTGTATCTGCTCTCGATGGCGGTCGGGGGCTGGCCGATCGCCCGCGCGGCGCTCAGCGCCCTGCGGGTGCGGGCGCTGGACATGAACGTGCTGATGACGCTC
>JBFXEM010000023.1:0-11028 GCA_050180135.1 Solirubrobacterales bacterium
CCGCCGGGTCCCGATCGGTCGCAGCTAAGTGGCCGTCGGGATGGAGGGGACCCCGGTCCTCGAGGTGGTCGAATCGCCGCTCGAGGCGGAGGAGCTGATCCGCGCCGGGGCGCCGCTGCCCGAGGCGCTGCCGGTCCTGCCGCTGCGCGATTCGGTCACTTTCCCCGACTCGCTGACCCCGCTGGCGGTCGGCCAGGAGCGCTCGATCCAGCTCGTCAACGACGTGCTCGGAGCCAACCGCACCCTGGTGATGGTCGCCTCGCGCGACCCCGAGATCGAGGAGCCCGGCCCGGCCGACCTCTACGACGTCGGCGTTGCCGGCGTCGTCGCCCGCATGGTCAAGGTCCCCGACGGCTCGCTGCGGATCCTCGTCCAGGCGACCCAGAGGGTCCGCCTCACCGACTACGTCGCCGAGCGGCCCTACCTGCTGGCGAAGATCACCGAGCTGCCCGACATCAGCGAGCCGAGCCCGGAGCTGGAGGCACTCACTCGCAACGTCCAGCGCACCTTCTCGGAGATCGTCGAGCAGATCCCCTACCTGCCGGAGGAGCTGCAGCTGGCGGTCGCCAACATCGATGACCCGACCGCGCTCGGCCACCTGATCGCCGGCTCGCTGCGGATCGCCGTCGAGGAGAAGCAGAAGCTGCTCGAAGAGGTCGACGTCGCCAAGCGGCTGCGCCACCTCTCGCGGATCCTCGCCCGCGAGCTCGAGGTGGTCCAGCTGGGAACCCAGATCCAGACCCAGGTCCAGTCCGAAGTCGACAAAGGCCAGCGCGAGTTCTTCCTGCGCCAGCAGATGAAAGCGATCCAGGACGAGCTCGGCGAGGGCGACGAGCAGCAGGCCGAAGCGAACGAACTGCGCGAGCGGATCGAGGCCGCGGGCCTGCCCGAGCACGCCCTCAAAGCGGCCGAGCGCGAGCTCTCGCGGCTGGAGAAACTGCCGCCGGCGGCGGCCGAGCACGGCGTCATCCGCACCTATCTCGAGTGGCTGGTCGAGCTGCCCTGGGACAAGGAGACCGAGGACAACCTCGACATCAAACACGCGCGCAAAGTGCTCGACGCCGACCACTACGACCTCGAAAAGGTCAAGGATCGGATCCTCGAGTACCTCGCGGTGCGCAAGCTCAACCCGGACTCGCCGGGGCCGATCCTCTGCTTCGTCGGGCCCCCCGGGGTCGGCAAGACCAGCCTCGGGCGCTCGATCGCGAAGGCGCTGGGGCGCGAGTTCGAGCGGATCTCGGTCGGCGGCGTCCGCGACGAGGCGGAGATCCGCGGCCACCGCCGCACCTACATCGGCGCCCTGCCGGGAACGATCGTCCGCGCCCTGCGCGACGCCGGCTCCCGCAACCCCGTCTTCATGATCGACGAGATCGACAAGATGGGCGCCGACTTCCGCGGCGACCCCGCCTCGGCGATGCTGGAGGTGCTCGACCCGGCCCAGAACGACTCCTTCCGCGATCACTACCTGGACCTCGAGTTCGATCTCTCCGACGTCGCCTTCATCGCCACCGCCAACGTGCTCGACACGATCCCCGGGCCGCTGCTGGACCGGATGGAGACGATCGAGCTGGCCGGCTACACGCTCGAAGAGAAGGTCCACATCGCCCGCCAGTACCTGGTCGACCGCCAGATCGCCGCCAACGGCCTCAAGCCCTCGCAGATCGAGTTCTCCGACGCCGCCCTGAAAGCGATCGTCGACGAGTACACCCGCGAGGCCGGGGTCCGCAACCTCGAGCGCCAGATCGGCACGATCTGCCGCAAAGTCGCGCGCGAGGTCGCCGAGGGCAAGAGCAAGCGCAAGGTCAAGATCTCCGGCAAGAAAGCGCGCGAGCTGCTCGGCCGGCGCCGCGTCTTCGCCGAGCAGCGGCGCCGCACCAAGGTGGCGGGCGTCGCCACCGGCCTCGCCTGGACCCCGACCGGCGGCGACGTGCTCTTCATCGAGGCGACGGCGATGCCGGGCGCCGGCAAGCTGACGATCACCGGCCAGCTCGGCGACGTCATGAAGGAGTCGGCGCAGGCGGCGCTCTCCTACGTGCGCGGCCACTGGGCGGAGATCGACCCCAAGCTCGGCGAGGACTGGTTCGCCGAGCACGACATCCACGTGCACGTCCCGGCAGGGGCCGTGCCCAAGGACGGTCCCTCGGCCGGCGTCGCGATGACCGTGGCGCTGTCCTCGCTGGTGAGCGGCCGGCCGGTTCGCAACGATGTGGCGATGACCGGTGAGGTGACGCTGACGGGGCAGGTGCTGCCGATCGGCGGTTTGAAGGAGAAGTCGCTCGCTGCGCAGAGGGCAGGAATCAAGCGAGTGATCGTTCCGGAGCGCAACAAGGGAGACGTCGCGGAGATTCCCGAGCACGAGCTCGGTGGCCTGGAGTTCGTCTATGTCGACGAAGTCTCCAAGGCGCTCGACGTCGCCCTCTCCTAGGGGGTGGAGTAGGAATGGAGGCGGCATCCCTGCGGCGGGGCGGACCCGCGGCACTCGCGCAGGCCGTTCGCGACATCGCCGAAGAACGCTCGCGGGTCTTCTGGATCGTCGTCGGCCTGACCGCCGCCGGGGCGTTGCTGCGCTTCGCCACGCTCGGCCTGCAGAGCTACCATCACGACGAGGTCGTCACCGCCGCCCGCATCCTGCCCGGCGACTTCGGCCAGGCGATGGACGCGGTCGGCTACAGCGAGTCGGCGCCGCCGCTCTACTACGCGCTGGCGTGGCTGTGGACGCAGCTGACCGGGACCGGCGAGGTCGGGCTGCGCTCGCTCTCGGCCCTGGCCGGGGTGGCGACGATCCCGGTTGCCTACTTCGTCGGCGACGAGCTGCGGGGCCGCCGCACCGGGCTGATGACGGCGGCCCTCGTCGCGGTCAACCCGATGCTGCTCTGGTACTCGCAGGAGGCCCGCGCCTACGCGCTGTTGGTCCTCCTCTGCTCGCTCTCGTTGCTGTTCTGCCTGCGCGCCGTGCGCAACGGCCAGCGCCGCGACTTCGTGCTCTGGGGCCTCGCCTCGGGGCTGGCCCTGGCCACGCACTACTTCGCCGTCTTCCCGATCGTCGTCGAGGCGATCGTGCTCGCCCGCCGACGCCGGGCGGCGAGCCTGCCGGGGCTGGGGATCACCGCCGCCTTCGGCGCCCTGCTGGCGCCGCTGGCGATTCACCAGATGTCCTACGGCCACGCCGAATGGATCGGCAACCTCTCGCTCGGACACCGGCTCTGGGAAACCTCGGCGACCTTCCTCACCGGCGAGACCGCGGACATCATCGGCCGGCCCGAGCGGCCGGCGCTGGCAGTGGTGCCGCTGGCACTCTGCCTCGCCGCATTTGGGCTGCTGGCATGGCGCGGCGGCCGCGAGGAGCGCCGCGCCGCGGCGGTGCCGCTGGCGATCGGCGCCGCCGCGATCGGCGTCCCGGTGGCGCTCGCGATCTTCCCGGACGGCAAGGACTTCGTGCTCGCCCGCAACGTGATCCCGGCCCTGGTGCCGCTGCTGGCCGTCGTCGCGATCGGGTTGACGCTGCCCTCGGCGCGGCGCCTGGGGGCAATCCTCGCCGCCGCCCTGATCGCCTACTCGCTTGGCTTCTGCCTCTGGGCGAGCTTCTCGCCGGACCTGCAGCGACCAGACTGGGGAGCCGTCGCCAGCCGCCTCGGCGAACCGCAGGCGCCGCGGGCGATGGTCACCTGGACGCTTGGCGAGGCGCCGCTCCGCCACGAGCTCGGCAGCGGTGCCTTCATGGTCAAAGCATCCGAACGCTACGACTGGATGGTGCACGAAATCGCCACCGTCTCCGAGGGCAAGACGCCGCCGCTGCCGCGCCGGATGCTCGGTCCCGGCTTCCGCGAAACGGCACTCGAAGACGCCGGTCGCCTCTACATCCGCCGTTACCGGCTACCGCGACCGGGGCTTGCGCCGCTGCGGCTGCGCCAGCTGCGCCATGCCCGGCTCGACTTCCGGACCAATGGCGTATTGCTTGACGGCGTCGGACCCGGGTAGGTGTGCCCCACGGCGCAGAGGGTTATCCTGCGAACTTCGGAACCGAGCGAGGAGAGGGAATGAGCAAGACCAAGGCGGCCCGCGCCACCGACATCTACGAGACTGCCCGCGAGAACCCCTACGTGCAGCGCCTGATCGAGGACGAAGACCTGCGCGACAACCTCCGCGAAGCCTTTGAATCGGCCAAGAACGCCTACAGCCGCGCGACCGGCAACGGCAAGGGTCCGGTCAAGGCCGTGACCTCCGACAAGAAGGTCCAGAAGGAAATGCGGAAGACGGCAGAGCTGCTGCAGGAAGCCAACGAGCGCCTGCAGAAGCCGAAGCGCAAGAGCCGCCTCGGCAAGCTGGTGCTGCTGGCGCTGGTCGGCGCCGTGGTCGCGCTGGTCCTCAGCGAGGGCGCGCGCAAGACGGTGCTGGACACGCTGTTCGGAGCCGAAGAGGAGTTTGAGTACTCCTCGGCCACCACCAGCATCAACGGCTCCTGACGTGAGTGGGCGGGCACCTGACGCCCGCCTCCTCTCCTAGACTGGCTTATATGGAGGCAGCAACCAAAGAGCGCGAGCTGAGCGGCGACAAGGCCCAGCGCATCATCGACGCGATGCGCGACAGCGTCGCCGAGCGCGGTGCCGCCGGCTCGACCTTCGAGCACGTCGCCCGCGAGGCCGGAGTCAGCCGCGGCCTCCTCCACTATTACTTCGGGACCAAGGAGCGGCTGCTGGTCGAGGTGGTGCGCCGCGACGCCGAGCTGCGGGTCGCCCGGCTCGACGAGATGCTGGAGAGGGCCAAGACGGTCGACGACGTCCTCGACGTCCTCGTCTCCAGCCTGATGGACATGATCGACAACGATCCGGGTTTCTTCCTGCTCCTCTACGAGCTCTTCAGCGCCGGCCGTCGCAACCCCGACATCCAGCACGAGGTCGGCCAGCTCTTCGAGCGCACCCGCTCCCACGTCGCCGCGGTGCTGCGGATCAAGGAGACCGAGGGCGTGCTCAGCCTCCGCTTCGACGCCGAGGCGGTCGTCTCGTACCTGTTCGCGGTCGGCGATGGCTTCGCCCTGCAGGCTCTCTCCGACCCCAAACGGGACAACAGCGCCGCGCTCGAAGCCGGCGCCGCGTCGGCGCGCTACCTGCTGATCTCCGAGTAACCCGCAGGCGGCGCGTGACGCCGCTCACGGAGTGACGCCCCTCACAGACCGGGCCCCTGGCGGTGGGGGAGGCTCGCCAGCGATCCATGCGCGACGCAATGAACAACCTCGCGGGAGTGCTCGGCCGGCGCCGCCGTTGGGTGGTCGGCATCTGGGTCGTGATCGTGCTGTTGGCGCTGCCGTTTGCCGCCAAGCAGACCGAGCACCTGACCGGCGGCGGCTTCGACGTTCCGGGCAGCCAGTCCGACGCGGTCAGCAGGTCGCTGCAGCGGGACTTCGGCGAGAAGGCCGACGGGATCGCGGTGGCGCTGCGGGCCGCACCGGACTCCAGTGCGGCCGAGCGTGCCGCGGCGGTCGCCCGGGTCGAGGGCGAAGTCGCTGCGGTCGGCGACGTCGCCGTGGATCCGGCCGCCGCTCGCCAGGCCCGCCGCCAACTCGAGGCCACCGACTTCGCCCTGGTCCCGATCAGCAGCGAACAGTCCTCCGACGAGCTGATCGACTCGGCCGCGACCCTGCGCGAAACCATGGACCCCGGCACGGCCGTCGCCGGGGTCACTCCCTACCTGGTCGGACAGCCGACGATCTGGGCCGGGATGCAGGAGATCTCCAAGCAGGACCTGGCGAAGGCGGAGGCGACCGGATTCCCGATCGTGGCGCTGATCCTGCTGATCGTCTTCGGCTCGCTCGCGGCGGCGGCACTGCCGCTTGCGCTCGGCTTCGTCAGCGTGCTCGTCACCGGCGCCCTCATCTACTTCATCTCGTTGCAGATGACGACCTCGGTCTTCGTTACCAACATGGCCTCGATGATCGGGATCGGCGTCGCGATCGATTACTCGCTGTTCATCCTCGCCCGCTACCGCGAGGAGCGCCAGAAGGGGCTCGGCAAGCGCGACGCGCGGGCGAAGGCGCTCTCGACCTCGGGCCTCGCCGTCAGCTTTTCCGGCCTCGCGGTAATCATCTCCCTGGCCGGGCTGTGGATGGTCGACAACCAGGCGTTGCGCTCGATGGCGCTGGGGGCGATGACGGTCGTCGCCGTTTCGATCCTGACCGCGACGACGCTGCTGCCGGCGCTGATCGCGATGCTCGGCGACCGGGTCTTGCCGGGCGGGGTCGTCGGCCGCGTCAACGCCTTCTTCCGCCGTCGCTTCTACCGCCGCCGCACCCCCGAGCAGGCCGCCGCCGCTGCCGCCGGCAGGAGCCAGTTCTGGGAGGGCTGGACGGCGCGCGTGATGGCGCGCCCGTGGACCGCTGTGATCGGCGTTTCCGCGGTGCTGCTGCTTCTCGCCAGTCCGCTGCTCTCACTCGAGACCGGGACCGAGGCCCTGGCCCAGTTCCCGAAGGACTCCGACGTCCGCGTCGGCAACGAACTCGCCTCCGAGGAGCTCGGCGGCGGCACCGACCCGATCCAGGTCGTCGCCAGCTTCGACGGCGCTCCGGGTGTCGCCGACAGAGCCGCGGTCGACGCCTTCGCCGTCGCCGTTGCGGAAACGCCCGGGGTGAGCGCGGTCGCGGCGCCGATCTACGCCGGCGAGAGCGTGCTCGTGCAGGCGACCCCGAGCGCCGGCAGCGAGTCCGACGCGGCGATCGCGGTGGTCGAGGACCTGCGCGACCGGGTCGTTCCCGGGTCCGAGCTGGGCCAGGTCGCGAGCGTCGACGTCGGCGGTGAGACCGCGCGCGGTTTCGACCTGCGCGAACAGATCAGCGGCTCGATGTGGAAGATCATCCTCTTCGTCCTCGCGCTCAGCTTCCTCGTGCTGATGGTGATGCTGCGCTCGCTGGTGTTGCCGCTGAAGGCGGTGCTGATGAACCTGCTCTCGATCGGGGCGGCCTACGGTGTGCTCGTCGCGGTCTTCCAGTGGGGCTGGTTCGACAGCCTGCTCGGTTTCGAGAGCCAGGGGGCGCTGGACACGATCAACGTGCCGCTGATCTTCGCCGTCGTCTTCGGCCTCTCGATGGACTACGAGGTCTTCCTGATGTCGCGCATCCGCGAGCGCTACATGCTCCATGGCGACAATGAACGCGCCGTCGCGGAGGGCCTCTCTTCGAGCGCCCGCACGATCTCCTCGGCGGCGCTGATCATGACCTCGGTCTTCGCCGTCTTCATCCTCACCGGCGTCCCCTCGATCAAGGAGCTGGGCCTCGGCTGCGCCGTCGCGATCGCCCTCGACGCCACCCTGGTCCGCCTGATCCTGGTCCCGGCGGCGATGAAGCTGATGGGTGCGTGGAACTGGTGGATGCCGGCCTGGCTCGACCGCGCGCTGCCGGATTTGAGTTTTGAGAGCGGGGAGCCGGCGAAAGCCTGAGCCTCGGGCCGGTGCGCTCCTCGTTGACCTCGGGCCGGGAGGGGCGGTGGGGGTGTCTCGTGCTCGCTGGGCTCCCGCCTGGGGCGTATTGGCGCCAGTCCTAGATCGCCTGCGGGGCGGATCGCTAACGCCGCTGCGCGCGAGACACCCCCACCGCCCCTTCACGGTCCGGGATCACTCGAAGCTGACGGGCCCCAAGGGTCGACAGCTCCCAAGGAGATGAGAAGGGACGCCGTCTCTGCAGAGGGGACGCCAAGGGTCCGAGTCTCCCCAAGAGATGACAAGGGACCAGCCATCCCGTGGTTCCTTAGAGACCCAGGAGGGCCGAAAGGAACCATGACTTGGAGAGGGGCAATCCCGTGGTTCCTTAGGGACCCGAAAGGGCCGAAAGGAACCACGACTTCGAAAGGGACGGCAGCTGGTCTCACGGTTTTAGGACTGCGCCCCGAGCCCCTCCGCACCTCGAGAGAGATCGCAGAGGACCGAATCCTTGGGCCGTCCCTTTGACCCGCCCGGGCCCTTGGATCCATCCGCCAAGCGACCGAACCCTTGGATCTCTCGCCAAACGCCCGGAACCCTTGGATCTAGCGGCAGACGAGCGAACCCTTGGATAGCGGATTTTTCGGGAGGCCTGAGGGGAGGGGTTGGGGGGTCTCTCGCGCGCAGCGGCGTTAGCGATCCGCCCCGCAGACGATCTAGGACTGGCCCCATCGACTCAGGCGGGAGCCCAGCGAGCACGAGAGACCCCCCAACCGCTCACGCCAAGCCCCCCGAACCCAATCCGCCACACAAGAGCCCGCTCCAACCGCTCTCTTTACGCCCCCCGAACAAATAGGATTGGCCACATGGCCAGTTCGGGAGCTGACATCGCCTTCGCCGGCGCGGCGCGGCAGGCGGAGATGGTGCGCGGGGGAGAGCTATCGCCGACCGAGTTGGTGCGGCTCTACCTGGAGCGGATCGAGCGGATCGACCCGCAGCTGAACTCGTTTCGCAAGGTCTTCGCGGAGCGGGCGCTGCTGGAGGCCGAGCAGGCCGAAGCGCGGGTCAAGGGCGGCGACGAGCGGCCGCTGCTCGGGGTGCCGATCGCGATCAAGGACGAAACCGAGGTCGCCGGCGAGATCAAGACCTTCGGCACCGACGCCTTCACCGAGCCGGCCAAAGCCGACTCGGAGATGGTGCGGCGGCTGCGCGAGGCCGGCGCGATCATCATCGGCTTGACCCTGCTGCCGGAGCTGGCGATCTGCGGCTTCACCGAGTCGGCCACCTACGGTGTCACCCGCAACCCGTGGAACCCGCAGCGCACGCCGGCGGGCTCCAGCGGGGGATCTGCCGCCGCGGTCGCGGCCGGACTGGTCCCGATCGCCTCGGCCGGCGACGGCGGCGGCTCGATCCGCTTGCCCGCCGCCTCCTGCGGCCTCTTTGGTTTGAAGCCGCAGCGGGGTCGCGTCTCCCTGGCGCCGGCTCTCGAATACTGGAACGGGCTGGCGGCGATGGGTTGCCTCAGCCGCAACGTGATCGACACCGCGCTCTGGCTCGACGTCGTCTCCGGCGGCTCCCGGGAGCCGGGTGCGCCGCCGCCCCCCGAGCGGCCCTTCGTCGAGGCGGCCCGGACGCCGCCCGGCAAGCTGCGCGTCGCCTGGTCGAACCTGGCGCCACGGGCGGTTGCGCCACCGATCGTCGAAGAGGTGGTCAAGAAGGCGGTCACCGACGCGGCCGAGGTGCTGGGCTCGCTCGGGCACGAGGTCAGCCACGAGGACCCCGATTGGGGCAACGTCGGCAACAACATCACGCCGCGCTTCCTGCGCGGCGTTTCCGACACTGTCGACGAAGTGCCGCACCCCGAGCGCCTCGAACGCCGCACGCGCGGCTTCGGCCGGCTCGGCGGCCTGCTTCCCGACGCGATCTTCGAGCGCGCCCTGAAGGGGCGCGAGGCCGACGCGGCGCGGATCAACAAGATCTTCGACACCCACGACGTGCTGGTCACTCCGGTGATGGGCGGGACGGCGCTGCCGGTGCGCCGTTGGGAGGGACGGGGTGCCCTCCACACCGTGCTCGGGATGAGCCGCTTCTATCCCTTCTGCATCCCCTGGAACCACCTCGGAAACCCGGCGATGTCGGTGCCGACCGGCTTCGCCGACGACGGCATGCCGCTGGCGGTGCAGATCGTCGGCCGCCCCGGCGACGAGGCGACGCTGCTCTCGCTCGCTGCCCAGATCGAGGCCGAGCGGCCCTGGGCGGACGCTCGCCCGCCGATCTCCTAGGAGCGCGTCCGCACCAGCGTTAGCTTTCGCGGTTCGGTCCGCGCGAGCCCTCCGTCGGGCTCCCATTCGACCCAGATCCGGACCTTCACCCGGCCCTTGGCGCGCAACGCCTTGGCGGCGCGCCCGCGAGCGCGAACGGTGACGAGAGCGGAAGCGTTGCCCTGTTTCCAGATCTTGTGTGCGCGCGCGGTCACCGGCGCGATCCCGTGGCCGCGTACGGTCAGCCTGCCGACGCCGGCGACCTTGATCGCAAGCTTCGCCGTGCCGCGTGCGCGGTTGCGCTCGGTCTTGCCGTAGCGGGCAAAGGCGAGCAGCTTCTTCCTCTCGCATTCACGGGCCGCGTCCCAGCGGTTGAGCTCGGCTTCGTCGCTGCCGGGGCCGCAGTCGATCGCATCGGCCCAGGTGTCGATCACCCGCGGCGGGAACTTGAGCCACTCGTCAAGCCGCCCGGCTTTGACCTCGTCGTCGCCTTCGCCGCCGAGGATGGCGTCGGCACCGCCTTCGCCGGCAAGGGAATCGTCGCCGGCCCCGCCTGCGAGGAAGTCGTCGCCCGCGCCGGTCCAGATGGCGTCGTTGCCGGCCCCACCTTCGGCGCGGTCGGCGCCCTCGCCGAGCTGGATGTCGTCGTCCCCTTCGCCGCCGACGCCGGTGTCGTTGCCCGTTGCCGGAACGTCGCTGAAGCGGCGCGGCTCGACGGGTTCGGAGCCTTCGCGGATCCGGTCGTTGCCGACCCCGCCGTCGAGGAAATCGTCGCCGATGCCGCCGCTGAGCCAGTCGTCGCCGCCGTTGGTGGCAATGCGGTCCTCGCCCTGACCGCCGTAGACGGCTTCCGGGCCGGGGCCACCTGTCACCACGTCGTCGCCGGCGCCGGCGTAGAGGGTGAGGTAGCGCGACGATTGGGGTTCGAGCCGGTCGGCGCCGCTGCCGCTGCTCAGTTCGACGACGCCGACCAGGGTGTCGTGCTCGCCCTCGGCCCCGATCGCGCCTTCCCGCATCGTCAGCGGCGTCGCCCGCCGCGAGTAGCTGACCCAGTCTTCGATTTCATTGCCCATGGTGAAGGCGTCATCGCCGTCGGCAACGGCCTCGGCGACGATCGTGTCGTAGCCGCTTCGACCGCTGTCGACCCGATCGTTTCCCATCCCCGGTTCGATCGTGTCACGGCCGGTGCCGGTGTGGATCACGTCGCCCCCCAAGCCCCCGGCAACCTCCATGCGGAAGGTTTCGTACCAGTTGTCGCCGCCGAGGGTCGAGGCGTCGAAGCTGTCGGCGGCATCGCCCAGATCGGCGGCGATGTGGTCGGCCCAGCCGGTTCCGGGGGCGTCCTGGATACACAGCTTCCCGC
>JBFXEM010000024.1:0-10978 GCA_050180135.1 Solirubrobacterales bacterium
GTCGGTCTCGGCTGCCTCCTCGCTCATCTGCGTCAGTTTCTGACTGACATCGTCGTCATCGACCATGCCGGCGACTTTCGCGCTCAGATCCTTTGCCGCACGGGCGAGGCCGGTCACCTCCGCCAGCTTCTCCTCAAGCGTCGTTATCTCTGCCATCTCGGTTCCTCTCGATTCGTTGTTCGGTATGCACCGGCTGCTGGGTCGAAGCGCCTAGTTGGCGACGACGCCGGTCGGCTCCTTCGGCAGCCCTGCCGCTTCGCGCAGCTTCTGGGAGATCTCTTCGATCTCGCCGGCTTCCGCTCCGGGTGCGAACACCGCCGGCTGGGGCGGTAGGTCGTAGGCCGGGGCGCCCTCGGGGTGCAGCTCCTCGGCCACTTCCAGCTCCTCGCCGGTTTCGGGGTGGGGCCCGTTGAAGACGGCGGAGAGCTCCTTGAAGTCCTCCGGCGACCAGCGGTAGAGCTTCAGATGTTCGCCGCGCTTGATGTGCGGCTTGCACTCCGGGATTTTGTCGGTCGGGATCCGCGGGGTCGGGAACAGCTTTTCCATCTTCGCCCCGGTCAGGTTCTCCAGCGCCCTTGCATAGGCGACCTGGTGGACGCCACCACGGACCAGTAGGTAGCCGGTCAGTGCCCGCGCCGCCGGGTGGTCGACCATCTCGTAGACCTTGAGCTTGTTGTTGCGCGCCCCGGTCTCGAGGAAGAAGTTGTGGGTGAGGTCCCCGATCAGGTCGCCGCTGGCGTTCACGTAGTCGCCGTTCCAGGGCTTGCCCATCGAGTCTTGAACCATTGCCGCGGCACCGCCGGCGATGAACTGCTGCGTGTTGCGGGTGTCCTTAACGCCTTTGAGCGCGCCTTTCTTTCCGGCTTTGCCTTTGGCGGCGCCGGTCAGCATCGTGTTGATCGCGGTCGAGACCAGTTCGATGTGGCCGAACTCCTCGGCGGCGATCGAGGCGATCAGGTCGTAGAAGGGCCGCGCGCCCTGGCGGTTGCGGAAGTTGAACGATTGGTACGTGTAGTTCATGAAGGTCGACATCTCGCCGAACTTGCCGCCGAGCAGCTCCTGGACCACGGACGCGCCAACGGGGTCGGGGGTCGAGGGGGGTGGGATTTCCGCCTGTAGGCGGTCCAAGCGCATGATCATCGAGCGTTCCTCTCGTAGTGGATCTGTGACGCCGATCCCTTGTCTCCCCACCAGCTGACAGCGAGAGTGAACGGTGCAGTTCTCCGCTACCCGAGTCGGATTCGGCGAAACCCGGGGCGGTTGACGATCGCGACCGCGGGGTAAGACTCAGCGAGTGACAACAAGACCTGCCTCCCAGGGAGGGTTCGTTCGAGCCTTCACGGGCAGCAACCCTGGAAGGAGTCAAGGCATGGCGGACCTGGTGCCCCTGGAGGCGAGCGGCGCCTTCGCCCTCACCTATGACGACGGCCCGGACCCGGCCTGGACCGGCCGCTTGCTGGCAGAGTTGCGCGAGCGGGAGGCCCGCGCGACCTTCTTCGTGATGGCGCCGCGTGCGGTTCAGGTGCCCGGCCTGATCGAAGCGATGCTGGCCGCCGGTCACGAGATCGGCTTCCACTGTCACGACCACGTCCGCCACAGCGAGCGCACCGCCGCCGACCTCGAGCGAGACCTGGAGATCGGCCTTCAGCTTCTCGACTCGGTGGGGGTCAGGCCGCGGTCCTGGCGGGCTCCGTGGGGAGTTGAGACCGAAACGACCCGTCGGCTTGCCGGCGAACACGGTCTCCGACTCTGGGGATGGAACCTGGACAGCCACGACTGGCGGGGCGACTCGGCCGCGGAGATGCTCGCCGCGCTCGAAGCGCAGGGAGGGCTGCGCGGGGGTGACGTCGTCCTCATGCACGATGGGCTTGGCCCTGGCGCCCGCCGGCTGGGGTGCAAAGAGACGCTGGCGCTGACCGGGCGGCTGCTCGACGCGGCCACGGCGGCGGGGTTGCGCCCGGTGCCGGTCTCCGCATGCGCCGGGGTGTTGGCATGAGCGCTGGCGAGATGCGGCTGCGCGGCCGGGTCGAGGCCGGCCGGCTCGACCAGGCGATCGCGGCTATCGCGGCCGGCGCCGCGAGACTCGATCGCGAGCCCGCATTCCCCGCGGCCGCCTTCGCGGTGCTGGACGGTGCGGGGGCGCTGACCGCGACGGTCGGCTGTGCTCGCGCCGACGGGCCGGTCGGCGCCGAGTGGGAGCTGCTGCGGCGCGTGGCCGCTGCCGACGCCTCGGTCGGGCGCATCTTCGACGGTCACCTGAACGCGGTCGAGCGGCTCGAAGTCGCGGCCGAGCCGGAGCTGCGTGATCGTGAGCTGGCGCGGGTGGAGGAGGACGGCAGGCTGCTTGGCGTCTGGGGTGCCGACCCGGGGGCAGGGGAGGGCCCCCCGGCGCGTTTGGTCACCGCTGGAAATGGGCTCGTTCTGCGCGGCGCGAAGACTTTTTGTTCCGGCGCCGGCGGTGTCGACGCGGCGCTGGTGATGGTCGGCTCCGGCGGTGGCGAGCCCCCGCGGCTAGTCCTCGTGGACTGCGCCGTGGGCCTGGAGATCGACCGGGCCTGGTACCGGGCCGCCGGCCTGCGCGCCTCGGAGAGCCACCGCGTCGTCTTCCGGGACACGCCCGTGCTCGGGGTCCTCGGCGAGCCCGGGGAGCTATTGCGGGAGCCATGGTTCTCGCGCGATGCGATGCGGACCGCAGCCTCCTGGGCCGGGATGGTCGACGCCGCCGTGGAGGCGGCGCTCGGAGAGCTAGCGCGCGACCGCCAGGAGGACCCGCTCGCGGCGCTCGCGGCAGGGCGAATCACCGCTCTGCGCGGGACCGTCGATGCCCTGCTTACGCAGGCTTCGGTAGCCGTTGCCGCGGGCGGCCAGCTGCGGCCGATCGCGATCGCGATGCGGGCCGAGATCGACCGTGCCGCGAAAGCGTTGCTGGAGGCGGCAGCGGCGGCCTGCGGCTCGCACCCCTTTGTCACCGGCGGGCCGCTCGACCGCGCCCGGCGCGATCTCGAGACCTTCCTGCTCCAGCACCGCCTCGAGCCGCTGCTCGCGAAGCTGGGTGCGCGGGAGCTGGAGCGCCGGTGAGCCCCGCGGCGCCCCACGACCGCGCCCCGGTCGCGCACTTCGAGCGCCTGATGCGTGAGTCCCCGGACCCCTGGGGGTACGCGAGCAGCCCCTACGAGCAGGCCAAGTACCGGCGCACGCTGGCTGCGCTGCCGGAGCGAACCGGTTCGACCCTGGAGCTCGCCTGCTCGGTCGGCGTCTTCACCGCGATGCTGGCGCCGCGCTGCCAGCGCCTGCTCGCGGTCGACTTCAGCCCGAGCGCCCTGGCTCAGGCCGAGTGCCTGCTCGGCGGCGAGCCGAACGTCGAGCTGCGCCAGGCGCAGTTGCCGGAGCAGACCCCGGCCGGCCCCTTCGACACGATCGTCTGCGCCGAGGTCCTCTACTACTGGAGCCCGGACCTGGTGCGCGAGGAGCTGTGCCGGATCGAGGCGGCGCTGGCGCCGGGAGGAACGCTGGTCGCGGTCCACTGGCGCCACGGCGACCCGCGCCGCCAGCTCGACGGCAACGACGTCCACCGCCTGCTCCTCGCCCACGCGGGCCTGCGGCACGTCGAGGGCGAGGAGCACCGCGACTACCTGCTCGACGTTTGGGAGCGCGATGAGCGCTGAGGCCGGAATCGTGATCGTCGGCGGCGGACCCACCGCACAGGCGGCGGCCGGCGCTTATCGCGAGGCCGGGGGCCGGCTGTCGCTGACGATCCTCGCCGCCGAGCATGAGGCTCCATACCAGCGCCCGCCCCTGACCAAGGAGTTCCTCCGCGGCGAGCTGGTCCGGGCCGAGCTCGCCCTGCAACCGCTCGACTGGTACCGCGAGCGGGACATCGAGCTGGCCTTGGACGAGCGGGTCGAGGCGCTCGACCTCGAGGTCGGCGAGGCGCGGACCGAAGACGGGCGCCGCTGGCCATTCCGGCGTTGCCTGCTGGCGACCGGCGCCCGGCCGCTCGTCCCCGAGATCCCCGGCGTCGCCGGACCCGACGTACGCCTGGTTCGCGCGGTCGGCGACTCCGAACAGCTGAAAGCGTTGACCGGCCAGCGGGTCCTGGTCGTCGGCTCCGGCTTCGTCGGTTGCGAGGCGGCGGCTTCGCTGGCGATGGTCGGGGCGAGGGTCACGGTCGCGACGCTCGAGGCCGGGCCGCAGGTCGACCGGCTCGGCTCCGCCGTCTCCGAGCGGATCGCCGGCTGGCTGGAGGGTCAAGGGGTCGAGATCGAGGCTGGGGTGGCGCTCGCCGAGATCGTCGCCGATCCCAGCGGCGCGCTCGCCCGCTTCGAGGACGGCCGCGAGCAGCTCGCTGACGCTGTCGTGCTGGCGCTGGGGGTGACCCGCAACGACGAGCTCGCCGCGGCGGCAGGGGTCGCGGTCGACGACGGGGTGCTGGTCGACGCCGCGATGGTCTCCTCGAACCCGTGCCTGCTGGCCGCTGGAGACGTCGCCTGCGCCGAGAACGTCGGCGCCGGCCGGCGGCTGCGGGTCGAACACTGGGGCGAGGCGCTGAACATGGGCGAGGTGGCGGGGCGAACGCTGGCCGGCGCGGACGCTAGCTGGGGTGTGGTGCCAGGCTTTTGGTCGACGATCGGCGGGCGGACCCTCAAGTACGCGGGCTGGGGAGACGGCTGGGACGAGGTCCGCTTCGAGACCGGAGTCGAAGGGTCCTTCGCTGCCTGGTACGGCCGCGAGGGGGAGCTGGTCGGCGTCGCCGCCCACGACGATGACGCTGCCTACGAAGAGGGTCGGCAGCTGATCGAAGCGAGGGCGCCGTGGAGCTGAGCGCCAGGCTGGAGCCGGTCTTCCTCGCGCCGCCCGCCCCTTCGCTGCGGGTGGCTGTCGTCGTCCCGGCACACAACGAGGAGGAGCGGATCGGTGCCTGCCTCGACGCGCTCGCCGTGCAGCGGGGTGTCACGCCCGATGCCTACGAAGTAATTGTCGTCCTCGATGCCTGTGAGGACGGCACCGCCGCCGCCGTCGCCGCCGCGGTGGAGCGCTGGCCGCGGCTGAGGCTGGCGACGATCGCGAGCCCGGGGCGGGGGGTCGGCAGCGCCCGGGCCGGCGGTCTCGACGTCGCCTGTGCGCGGCTCGAGTCGGTCGGCGCCGAGCGCGGGCTCCTGGCCAGCACCGACGCCGACAGCCGCGTGGCGCCGGACTGGATCGCCCGGCAGCTGGCGGCGCTTGCAGCCGGCGCCGAGGCGGTCGGCGGCGAGATCGAGCTCGACCCGGGCGAAGCGGGGCTGCTGCCACCCGCGGTGATCGCCCAGCGTGAGCGCGACCTGGCAGAGCGCACCCGGGCTGCCGCCGCCCGCGGGCCGGCGGCGCACCCGCACTTTTCCGGTGCTTCGCTCGGAGTCACGCCGCTCGCCTACCGCCGCGCCGGTGGGATGCGGGCCCTGGCCGCGCTCGAGGACCAGGAGCTGGAGGATCGTCTCGCCGCGGTTGGCGTCGTCATCCACCGTCCGCGCGAGATTCGGGTCGTGACCGCGGCCCGTACCGGCGGTCGCGCCGAGCGCGGTCTTGCCCGCGACCTCGAGCTGGCTCGCTGGCTGGCCGAGCGCTGCTACGACGGCGCCGCCTACTCCGTTTCGGAGCTGGCGGCCGCGAAGACCGCGAGCGTGGCGGTGGTCCTGCCGGCCCGCGAATGCGCGGCGACGATCGGGCCCACCGTCGCCGCCCTTGCGCCCCTGCGCGAAGCCGGCCTGGTCGACCGGCTGCTGGTCGTCGACGCCGACTCGGCCGACGGGACCGCGGACGTCGCCCGCGTGGCCGGGGCGGAGGTCATTTCCGAGAATCGGCTCGCCCCCGAGATCGGCCCCTGCCGCGGCAAGGGCGACGCGATGTGGCGCGCGGCATCCGCCGTCGACTCGGAGGTCCTCGTCTTCCTCGATGCCGACAGCTCCGACTTCGGGTCGGGGTTCCTCACCGGCATGCTCGGGCCGATCCTGCTCGATCCCGGGCTGCAGCTGGTCAAGGGCGCCTTCCTCCGCCCTCTCGCGGTCGGGGACGAGCGCCGGGCCGGCGAGGGCGGCCGGGTCACCGAGCTGCTCGCCCGCCCGCTGCTGAACCTCCACTTCCCGCAGCTGACCGGCTTCGCGCAGCCGCTGGCCGGCGAGATTGCGATCCGCCGCGAGCTCTTCGACCGCCTCTCGGTCCCGGTCGGCTACGGGGTCGAGATCGCGATGATGATCGACGCGCTGCGGCTGGTGGGGCTCGACGCGCTCGCCCAGGTTGACCTCGGCAGCCGCCAGAACCGCCACCAGGACCTACGATCCCTGAGCGCGATGGCGACCGAAGTCGCGATCGCGGTCGAGCGGCGAACTGGCGCCACGCCTCGCCCGGACTCCCCGAGCTTCCGCCCGCGGCCGGAGCCCGGCGGCGAGGCGGACGTGTGGCGCCTGCGTTGCGAGGAGCGCGGGCCGCGCGCCCGGCGCTGAGCGCCGGGCGGTTCTGTTCTACTTCTCGTCATGAGCGACCCCGGGAGCAGGAACGGTGGGCGCCGCGACGAGCGGCTGCTGCGCGTCCCCTGCGACCTCGAGCCCGAAGACGAGATCCGCCTCGAGCGCATCCAGGCCGAGGTCGAAGCAGGCTTCGAGGCGCTCGGTGACATCGACGACGGGGTCTCGATCTTCGGCTCGGCCCGGGTCGCCGCGGACCATCCCTGGTACGCGCTCTGCCGCGAGACGGCGGCCTGCCTGGTCGACCACGGCTTCAGCGTCATCACCGGCGGCGGGCCGGGCCTGATGGAGGCGGCCAACCGCGGCGCCGCCGAGGCCGGTGGCCTCTCGGTCGGCCTCAACATCGAGCTTCCGCACGAGCAGCGGCCCAACCCCTACGCCAACCGCAGCCTCGACTTCCACTACTTCTTCGCCCGCAAGCTGATGTTCGTCCGCTACGCCCGCGCCTTCGTCATCTTCCCCGGCGGCTTCGGCACTCTCGACGAGATGTTCGAGAGCCTGACCCTGATCCAGACCGAGCGGATCAAGCACTTCCCGACGATCCTCGTCGGCTCCGACCACTGGCGCCCGCTCCTGGACTGGATCGACCACAGCCTCGAGGACCAGGGGCTGATCGCCGCCGGCGACAAGGAGCGCCTGATCGTCTGCGACGAGCCCGGCGAGGTCTGCGAGCACGTGTCCCGGGCCAGCGCCGCGCAGCGCGAGATGGCCTGACCCTCGATCGTCAGGGCGCCAGGTCGAGCCGGTGCGTTGCGCCGACCGCCGCGGCTCGCGCCGCCGGCACCCCGGCCCCGGCGGCGAACCCGGGCCATTCGGCGACCGCGGCGCCGACCTCGTCGAGGATCGCGAGCGCGCGGGCACGCTGCATCGAGACGGTGTCGGCGCAGCGCAGGAGGTCCTCGGTGGCGAAGCCGTCGCGCTTTCCGTTCACCGACATCTGATGGCGGTTGGTCCACTCGCCGTCGACGTTGTAGTTGAAGGTGACGTCGAAGGCGGGGGAGAGCGACCAGTCGCCGGCGCGGTCCATCAGGAAGGCGATGTTCTTGACGTGGTCGTCCTGGTTGCGGGCGATCAGGTTGAAGGCCATGCGGCGAAACTGCTGCTCGAGCGCCGCCATCGGCAGTCCCAGCGCGCGGATCGTCAGCAGCGCCTGCTCGTAGGAGTAGGCACGGGGATCGTTGAAGTCGAAGTGGCGCAGCGCCGCCAGCGACTGCATGTGCAGCTTCGCGTTGCCGGACGGCCGGTCGAAGCGGCGGGTCATGAAGTGGCGGCGGCCGTGCTCCTCGAACAGCCGGCAGCGGGTCATCTCGATCCCCGCCGCCAGTGCCATCTGCGCGTAGGCGAACTCGACGACCCCGTAGCCCTCCGGGTCGGCGAGCCGTTCCTTGTCACGGTTCCCGGAGACCCCGTCGAACTTCAGCAACCAGTGCTCGTAGCCGGGTGGGGCGTCGACCTGTCCGGATCGCACGTCGTTGGTCTCCGGATTCCAGGCGACCACCGCCTTCGCCCTCGCCCCGCCAGCCGACATCCCGACGCTGAGGATCTCCAGCAGCCCCCGTTCCTCTTCCCCCGGAGCCAGGGTCGTCGTGAACCCGCCGCGCTCGGAGAGGATCTGGGAGGCGAGCTCGACCAGCTCTCCGATTTCGATCTCCTGGTCGGTCGTCAGCTGCGGCCCCTTGACCGGCGCGAACTCGAGGGCGCCGGTCCCGCGAGTGCCCATGTAGCAGAGCCGCTCGATCGCGTTCGCGCTTCCCGGCTCGCGTCCCTGCCGCGCCAGCCAGGCGTCGATCAGGGCGTTGCCGTAGCGGTCCGGGAGCGAGTCGGCGAGTAGGCCGGGAAGGCCTTTGAAGGCTTTGTAGGGGAGCTCCGGAAAGGCGTAGGGCTGCGTGCGCAGCGGCATCGCCAGCGGCGCCACCTCGATGCCGCTGGCGGCGAAGTCGGGGGCGTACTGGAAGACCGCCGTGCGCTCGCCGAGTTCCAGCAGCGCGGCGCCGATCGTGCTTCCCCAGAGCCGGACCTCGGCCTCTTCGCTCATCGCCTCTCGCCGGCTTCGTCGCCCCAGCGCCAGGGCCCCGCGTTCTCGGTGGCGGGCTCGGCGCCACCCCGGGCTCGCTGGCGCTGGCGCCCCTGCAGTCGCAGGCGCTCGACCGGGCTCGGCAGAGGCTCGGGGACCAGGCGGTCGAGGGCGTCGAGCAAGCCGAGCGAGCGCAGCACGCGGATCAGGCTGGTCGACCTGACCGGCTCGCCGGCCTCGAGCCGCTCGACGGTCGCCTTCGAGACGCCCGCCTCGTGGGCCAGCCGTTCCTGGCTCAGGTTGCGCTCGAGTCGCGTGCGGGAGAGCCGCCTGCCGAGCTCGGCAAGGACGGTGTCGTCGCTGTTGGCCGCTTCGATCCTCATAACTCGTCCTATCTGATGACTTAACCGCCTAAGGAGGGTTATCTCACCATAAATGCAGAGTTACACTCTAGCATCAGCGCGCCCGCCTGTCGGAATAACTCTGCACAAATGCAGAGTTAGTTCCAACATAGCCACTAATTCATCACAAAAGCGGAGTTAGTGCCGGAAGTGGCGGTGCTTGGTGAAGACCATCGCCACGCCGTCGGCATCGCAGGCCTCGATCACCTCGGCGTCGCGTTTGGAGCCGCCGGGCTGGATCACCGCGGTGGAGCCGGCCTTGATCGCCAGCTCGGGCCCGTCGGCAAAGGGGAAGAAGGCATCAGAGGCGACGGCGGAGCCGGCCAGCAGCGCCTCGGCCTCCTCGCCGCGGGCGTCGCGGCACTTCTCTACCGCCAGGCGTACCGAGTCGACCCGGCTCATCTGGCCGGCGCCGATCCCGAGCGTGGCGCCGTCCTTGGCGATCACGATCGCGTTGGAGCGGACGCGGCGGCTGACCGTCCAGGCGAAGAGCATGTCCTGCCACTGCTGCTCGCTCGGCTGGGTCTTGGTCACCACCTCCATGATCTCGCGTGGCTCGGGGTCGCCGTCGCGGTCCTGGATCAGCAGGCCGCCCAGCACCTTCTTGACGTCGCGTTCGTCGTCGGCGGGCTCGCGGCGCTCCTCCTCGCAGAGGATCCGGATCGACTCCTTCTGCTGCAGCACGTCGAGCGCGCCGTCCTCGAAGCCGGGCGCGTTCAGCACCTCGACGAAGTTCTTGTGCAGCTCCTCGGCGAGCGCCACGCTGACCGGGCGGTTGAGGGCGATCACGCCGCCGTAGGCGGAGAGCGGGTCGCAGGCGAGCGCCTTCAGGTAGGCCTCCAGCGCGTCGGCGCCGATCGCCACCCCGCAGGGGTTGTTGTGCTTGACGATCACGCAGGCCGGCGGCTCGAAGTCGTCGACCAGGCCGCGAGCGGAGTCGAGGTCGAGCACGTTGTTGAAGGAGAGCGCCTTGCCGTGCAGCTTCGAGACCCGGGAGAGGATGTGGCTGCGCGCCCCCGCCTCGGCGTAGAGGGCCGCCCGCTGGTGCGGGTTCTCGCCGTAGGAGAGGTCGATCACCTTCTCGTAGGCGACCGCCAGGTGTTCGGGGTAGTCCTCGTACTCGGCCGAGAACCAGCGGCTGATCGCGGCGTCGTAGCGGGCGGTCTGGGCGAAGGCCTCGTTGGCGAGCCAGTGGCGGGTGGTGGCGGAGATCGTGCCGCCGCTCTCTTCCAGCTCGGCGCAGACCGCGTCGTAGGACTCGGGCTTGACGATCACGGCGACGCCCTCGTGGTTCTTGGCGGCGGCGCGGATCATCGTCGGGCCGCCGATGTCGATGTTCTCGATCGCCACCTCGGGCGCCACGTCGCGGCCGGCCACGGTCTGCTCGAACGGGTAGAGGTTGACGCAGACGACGTCGATCGGCTCGATCCCCTCGCGCTCCAGCGTCGCCATGTGCGCCGGATCGTCGCGCCGCGCCAGCAGCGCCGCGTGCAGCCGCGGGTGCAGGGTCTTCACCCGGCCATCGAGGATCTCCTCCTGGCCGGTGAACTCGGATACGTCGGTGACCGCGATCCCGGCCTCGCGCAGGGCGCCGGCGGTGCCGCCGGTGGAGAGGATCTCGACCCCGAGCGCGGCGAGGCTCTTGGCGAAGTCGGCGACGCCGGTCTTGTCGGAGACCGAGATCAGCGCCCGGCGCACGCGGACGGCGCCGTCCTCGACGGTCTCGCTGCCGGTATCTGCCCTTGCCTCAGTCATCGATGATGACGACCCTCGAGCCGCCGCCGTCGATCCTAACCCGGCCCTCCGCGATCATGCGGATCGCCTGCGGGTAGAGCTCGTGCTCGACCGCGTGGATCGAGGCCTCCAGAACCTGGCGCTCGCGGCTGCCGGGCACCGGAACCCGCCGCTGCGCGATCGCCGGGCCGGTGTCGACTCCCTCGTCGACGAAGTGGACGGTGACCCCGGTCTCCTGCGCCCCGGCCGCCAACGCCTGCCCGATCGCGTCGAGCCCGGGGAAGGCGGGCAGCAGCGCGGGGTGGATGTTGACGACCCGGTTGCGGAAGCGA
>JBFXEM010000025.1:0-10918 GCA_050180135.1 Solirubrobacterales bacterium
GAAGGCGGCGCGCACCAGCGTCCGGGTCGCCTCGTCGGCGCCGGGACCGGTCCGCCGCAGGCGCAGGATCGCCGACTCCACCCGCGGCCGCGGCTTGAAGACGGCGGCGTCGACCTTGCGCACCAGGTCGACCTCGCAGGCGAGCTGGGCGACGACGCTGGGCGAGCCGTAGATGCGGCTGCCCGGCCCCGCGCGCAGCCGGTCGGCGATCTCGCGCTGGACCATCACCGTCCAGCTCCGCAGGGACGGCAGCAGCTCGATCGTGCGCAGCAGCAGCGGCGTCGCCACCGAGTAGGGCAGGTTGGCGACCATCGCGCTCGGGGCCGGGTCGAGCGCCGCCAGGTCGAACTTCATCGCGTCGCCCCAGTGCAGGCTGACGTTGGGCAGCGCCGCCACCGCGGCCAGCGCCGGCTCCAGGCGGCGATCGATCTCGACCGTGTGGACGCGCGCCGCCACCGCGGCGAGGCGCTCGGTCAGCACCCCTTCGCCCGCCCCGACCTCGAGCACGACGGCGGTGGGCGCCAGCTCCGCGTCGCGGACGATCGCGTCGAGCAGGTTGGGGTCGGCGAGGAAGTTCTGGCCGAGCCGGACCACACCGCGCCCCGGCTACCAGCCGAAGAGCGCGCGGCCGTTGGCCTCGACCGTGCTCTCCAGCTGCTCGTAGCTGACGCCGCGGGCCGCGGCGATCGCCCGCGCGGTCGCGACCACGAAGGCGGGCTGGTTGCGCTTGCCGCGCATCTCTTGCGGGGCCAGGAAGGGGGCGTCGGTCTCGACCAGGATGCGGTCCTCGGGGACCTGCGCCGCGGCCTCGCGCAGCGCCTCGGACTTCGGGTAGGTGGCGTTGCCGGCAAACGAGCAGTACCAGCCGCGCTCGGCCGCGTCGGCGACCCGCTGCGGGGCCGAGAAGCAGTGCAGGATCACCGTGTGGCCGGGGGCACGGGCGTCGAGCGTGGCGAAGATCTCGTCGATCGCGGCACTGCTCCCCTCCTGGTCGCGGGCGTGGATCACGATCGGCAGCTCCAGATCCTTGGCCACCTCGATCTGGCCGGCGAAGGCGCGGCGCTGATCGTCGGGTGAGGCGGTGTCGCGGTAGAAGTCGAGGCCGGTCTCGCCGATCGCCCGCACCTTCACGTGCCGGGCCAGCCGGATCAGCTCGGCGGCGGCCGCGTCGTCGAAGCCGGTGGCGTCGTTGGGGTGGCGGCCGACGCTGGCGAAGACGGCGCCGTGGCGGTCCGCCGCGTCGATCGCGAGCTGGTTGGAGTCCGGGCCGAGGCCGATGTTGAGGATCCGCCCCACCCCGGCCTCGGCCGCCGCGGCGACCAGCTCGGACTCGTCGCCGTCGCAGAGGAAGAGGTGGGTGTGGGAGTCGATCAAGAGAGCGCTCAGCCTATCCTCGTCGAGTGGCCCCCCGCTGTTGCCTGGTCCTGATCGCCGCGCTCGCCCTCGCGATCACCGCGCCGGCGGCGGGCGCCGCGCCGACCTCCTCCCACGTCGTCCTCATCGTGCTCGAGAACCACGAGTTCGACGAGGTGATCGGCGCCCCCGAGGCGCCCTTCCTCAACGGACTCGCGACCCGCGGAGCGCTGGCGACGAACTACCACGCGATCGGGCATCCCTCGCTGCCCAACTACCTGGCGCTGCTCGGCGGCTCCACCTACGGGGTGGGCGAGAACTGCGGCGGCTGCATGACCCCGGGTCCCAACCTCGCCACCCAGCTCAGTGCCGCGGGAATCGCCTGGCGCGCCTACATGGGCGCGATGCCGCGCGCCTGCTTCGCGGGCGCCGAGGCCGGCCAGTACGTGAAGCGCCACAACCCCTTCATGCACTCGAGGGCGGTCGCCTCAGACCCGGCGCTCTGCCGGCGCGTCGTGCCCGAGACGGGCCTCGACGCCGACCTGCGCCGCCACCGTCTGCCCGCCTTCGCCTGGCTCAGTCCCAACCTCTGCGCCGACGGCCACGACTGCCTCCTCACCAATGCCGACCGCCACCTCGCGGCGCTGATCCCGCGCATCACCCCCCAGCTCGGTCCCCACGGCCTGCTCGTCGTCACCTTCGACGAGGGGACCAGTGACGCCGACTGCTGCGGCGGCACCGCGGGCGGCCGGGTCGCGACGATCCTGGCCGGTCCCGACGTCCCTCCCGGCACCCTGCTGCGCCGGCCCTTCGACCACTACTCGCTGCTGGCCGCGCTCGAGGACCGCTTCGGCCTCGCCCGCCTGCGCCACGCCCGCGGCGCCGACCCGCTGCCCCTGGCCGGATAGTCGTGGTTCGCTTCTAACCCCGGAGGGACTTGAGGAACCACGAATGCGGTCAGGCCTCGATCTTCGGGAACAGGACCGGCGTGCGCTCGACCCTCTGGCCGCCGGGGCGCGAGCCGAGCTCGGCCAGGGCGCGCTCCGGTTCGTCGAGCGCCGTCAACAGGGTCTCGGCGCTGTTGGGCAGGTAGGGGACCAGCAGCAAGGTCACCACCCGCAGGCCCTCGACCAGGTTGTAGAGGACTTCGTCGAGCCGCTCGGGGTCGGCCTCGTCCTTGGCCAGCACCCACGGCTGGCTCTCCTCGACGAAGCGGTTGAGCCGGCGCACCAGCTTCCAAGCCTCCTCCAGCGCCTGCGTCAGCTCGGCCCGGTCGAGCAGCTCGCGCAAGCGCGGGATCGCGCCTTCGAAGTCCTCGGCCAGGGTCGCGTCGACGGCGGCCACCGGCACGGTCCCGCTGCGGTAGCGGTCGACCATCGCCAGCACCCGGCTGGCGAGGTTGCCGTAGTCGTTGGCGAGCTCGCTCTCATACCGGGACTCGAAGCCGGCGGTGGAGATCGAGCCGTCCTGGCCGAAGCTGACCTCGCGGAAGAGGTAGAAGCGCAGCGCGTCGGCGCCGAAGCGCTCGATCACCTCGAACGGGTCGAGCACGTTGCCAAGGCTCTTCGACATCTTTTTCTCGCCCATCAGCAGGTAGCCGTGGATCGTCATCCGCCGCGGCGGCTCGAGGTCGGCGGCGAGGCAGAGCGCCGGCCAGATCACCGCGTGGAACTTGAGGATGTCCTTGGCGAGGACGTGCAGGCTGGCCGGCCAGAAGCGGTCGGTCAGGTCCTCCCCCTCGCGGGCGAAGGTCAGCGCCGTCACGTAGTTGAGCAGCGCGTCGAACCAGACGTACATCCGCTGCTCGGGATCCCACGGCAGCGGCAGGCCCCACTTCAGGTCCGGCCGCGAAAGCGAGACGTCTTCCAGCCCGCCCTTGATGAACGAAACCGCCTCGTTGCGGCGGAACTCGGGCACGACGAAGTCGGGGCGTTCCTCGTAGAGCCCTTCGAGCTGGGCCTGGAAAGCCGAGAGCTTGAAGAACCAGTTCTCCTCGCGCACCTTCTCCAGCGGGATCTCGTGGATCGGGCAGGTATTGCCCGGCCCCAGCTCGCGCTCGGTTTTGAAGTCGGCGCAGCGCGGGCAGTACCAGCCTTCGTAGACGCCCTTGCTGACCCAGCCGTTGTCGTAGACGCGCTGCATGATCTCCGCGACCTTGGCCGTGTGCCGCGGGTCGGAGGTGCGGATGAAGAAGTCGTTGCTGGCGTCGATGATCGGCAGCAGCGCCTCGAACTTGGCCGCGTTGCGGTCGGCCAGCTCCTGCGGCGTTACGCCCTCGCGCTCGGCCGCCAGCTCGATCGGCTCGCCGTGCTCGTCGGTGCCGGTGAGGAAGAAGACGTCCTCGCCGCGCTGGCGCATATGCCGGGCGAGGACGTCCGCGGCCATCGTCGAGTAAGCGTGGCCTAGATGCGGCTCCGCGTTGACGTAGTAGATCGGCGTGGTGACGAAGAAAGACATGGTCGCGCCAGGCTATTCCTGCGAACCGGCGTGCGCGTGGCCAAGCAGATCGAGGACGCAGGGAGCGCCGCGTGCTCGGCACGCAAGCGACCGAGGACGCAGATATGCGCAGTGCGACGCGCTCACCGGCGGGCCTCGCGGCCGGTCAGCGCTTTGTAGAGGTCGTTGGCCCGGGTTCCGGTCAGCGCCGCGACGACGCTGGCGGCGGCGCGCGGGCGGGCGCCGGACTGGACCAGGTGGCGCAGGGCGTCGACCGCGAAGCCGACGTCTTTGTCCTGGGTGGCGGACTCGGTCGGGCCGATCACCAGCACGATCTCGCCCTTGACGTCGCCGCGGAAGCGGCGGGCCAGCTCGCCGAGCGAGCCGCGGGCGACCTCCTCGTGGATCTTCGAGAGCTCGCGGCAGACGGCGGCCTCGCGGTCGGGAGCGAGCTGGGCCAGGGCCGCCAGGCTCTCCCCCACCCGCCGCGGCGACTCGAAGGCGACCACGGTCTCGGTCGAGCGCAGCACCCGCTCCATCTCCCCCGCCCGCCGCGGCAGGAAGCCCTCGAAGCGCCAGCGGTCGGTCGGCAGCCCGGAGGCAACGAGGGCGACCGGGACGACGGACGGGCCCGGCAGAACCGTCACCTCGAGGTCGCGTTCGATGCAGCGGTGGATCAGCTTGTAGCCGGGGTCGGAGATCGCCGGCATGCCGGCGTCGGAGACCAGGGTGACGACGTCGCCGCGCTCAATCCGCTGCGCCAGCTCGGTCGCCCGCGCGGATTCGTTGCCCTCGTGGTTGGAGATCATCCGCGGCGCCGGCCGGATCCCCAGCCGGTCGAGCAGGGCGCCGGTGCGGCGGGTGTCCTCGCAGGCGATGAAGTCGGCGCTGACGAGCGACTCGCGCATGCGCGGGCTGACATCGTCGATGTTGCCGATCGGGGTCGGGCAGACGATCAGGCGGCCCGGCATCAGCCCTTGCCCCGCTTCGCGAGTTCGATCCGGGCCAGCGCGGCGGCGCCGATCAGCCCGGCTTCGGGGCCGAGCTCGGCGGCCACCACCGGGGTCTCGTTCATCGGCCGCAGCGCCCGTTCGCGCAGGACCTTGCGGGCCGGGTCGAGCAGCAGGTCGCCGGCCGCCATCACCCCGCCGCCGATCACGATCACCTTCGGCTCGAAGATGTTGGCGAAGGTGACCAGGGCGGCGCCGAGGCGGCTGCCAACCAGGTCGAAGACGCCGATCGCGGTGAGGTCGCCGGCCAGCGCCAGCTCGGTCACCATCTTGCCGTCGATCTCCTCGCCCGCGGCGGCCCTGGCCCCGAGCGCGGAGTCGGGCTCGCGGCGTGCCGCCTCGCGCGCCTCGCGCCCGAGCGCGGTGCCGGAGGCAAGGGTCTCGATGCAGCCGCGGCCGGGGCAGTTGCCCTGGCAGGGCGGACCGTCGAGCTCGATCACCGTGTGGCCGAGCTCGGCGCCGGCGCCGGTGGCGCCGCGGTAGACCTCGCCGCCGAGGATCAGGCCGCCGCCGATCCCGGTCCCGATCGTCAGCAGCACCATCTCTTCGGCGCCGCGGCCGGCCCCGTAGAGCTGCTCGGCCAGGGCGGCGACGTTGGCGTCGTTGTCGACGAAGACCGGCAGCCCGACCCGCTCTTCGACCAGGTCGCGGATCGGCAGGTCTTCCAGCGGCAGGTTGACGGCGGCGACGGCGACGCCGGTCTCGTGGTTGATCGTGGCCGGAACCCCGAGCCCGACCGCGACCGCCTCGGGGCAGGCTTCGCGCGCCTCGTTGACCTCGCGAACCAGCATCTCGACCAGCTCCTCCTCGGTCTGACCGGTCGATGCCTCGCGACTCTCGGAGAGGATTTCGGTACCGGAGAGGACGCCGACGAGCATCTTCGTGCCGCCGAGATCGACCCCGATCGTCTTCGCCGGGCTCACGGGCGTTTCGGGGCTGAAAGGCGGTCGACCGAATACATCGCCATGATTTCTAGCCCTTTTATGCCCGACGATGGCGAGCAACGGCCGTCGGGACCGCCCGACTACAAGGTCTACCGGTCCCGCAAGAGCTTCTTATCCCGACTTCGGTCCCCCGACCTCTCAGGTCTGCGGGACCGCGCAAAGCTGCCTGGGAAGCGGCCTGAGCGCGGCCCCGACGACGGTCGCGGCAGCGATCGGCAGCGCGGCAAGCCGCGCCGCGGCCTCACCCCGAAGAAGGTCGCAAAATGGGTCGGGCTGGCCGCCCTGGGATGGATCTTGCTCAGCTTCCTCGCCTTCGGGGTCTCCGCCCAGCTCCAATCCTTCAAGCTCTCCGGCGAAGCGAAGGACGCCCTGCACGGCAACCCGTTCCTGCTTCCCTCGGCGCAGACGATCCTCGTGCTCGGCACCGACGCCCGCCCGCCGGGCACCGGCGACGGCAGCGCCGCCTCCGAGGAGTGCTTCGAACAGCAGTCGAAGGGCGAGAAACCCCACGGCGACTGCTTCGAAGGCGAATTCCGCGCCGACACCCTGATGCTGATCCGGGCCGGCGGCGGCGCCTTCCGCAAACTCTCGATCCCGCGTGACGTCTACGCCGAGATCCCCGGTCAGGCGCCGCAGAAGATCAACGCCGCCTTCGCCTTCGGCGGCGCCGCCCTGCAGATCAAGACGATCGAAGACTTCCTCGGGATCGAGATCGACCACGTCGCGATCGTCGACTTCACCGGCTTCGAAGACCTGATCGACGCGGTCGGCGGCGTCACCGTCGACGTCCCAGTCAAGCTCTGCGCCGACATCTCCGGCGGCGCCGGCGGCGGCCAGGGTGGCCAGACGATCCGCCTGCACAAGGGCGAGAACACGCTCGACGGCGAAAAGGCACTCGCCTACTCGCGCGTCCGCAAGCCGAGCGAATGCCCGGGGACCGGCGCCAGCGCCTACACGCTCGGCTACGACGACCTCGACCGCGCGAAGGCCCAGCAGGCCGTCATCAACGGGATCAAGGACCGCCTCACCGACCCCCTCCGCCTCCCCTACAACTTCATCCACGGCCCGATCATCGGCTGGGACGCGCCCAAGGCCTTCGTCAGCGACATGGGCTTCTTCACGATGCCGCAGCTGGTGCTGGCCGCCGGGATCGGCGGCAGCGGCGACACCGAAGTCCTCTGCGGCGACCTCGCCAAGTCCGGCTGCACCCTCGACGGCCCCGGTGGCTCGATCGAAGTCCCGGAGGAAGTCCGCCGCAAGGCGGTCAAGAAGTTCCTCGACGGCTAGCCAGTTCACCCTCGATGGATTACCGCCCCTATAGGGGCGGCTTTACGACGAACGCGCTCAGTCGCCGCTGGAAGAGGAGGCCGGGGCCTTCGCCTCCGACTTCTTCTCGCTCGACTTCGAGTCGCCGGATCCGGAGTCCGAGCTCTTCGACTCCGAGCCGCCGTCGCCGGAGGCGGGGGCGCCACCCTTCTTCTTCTTGCCGTAGTCGGTGTTGTAGAAGCCGGAGCCCTTGAAGTGGACCGCGGGCGAGTGCAGGACGCGGACCGCGGGGGCGCCGCACTCCTGGCACTCGGTCAGCGCCTCGTCGGTCATCTTCTGCATCACGTCGAAGACGTGGCCGTTCTCGCATTTGTACTCGTAGATAGGCACGGGGTGCGCGATTATCGCAGCCGATACGGTTCGGGGATGGCGACGACGGAGCCGGAGGCTCGACCGACCGAGGTATCGATGGAGGAGATCGTGGCGCTGTGCAAACGGCGCGGCTTCGTCTTCCCCTCCTCGGAGATCTACGGCGGCCTCGGTTCGACCTACGACTACGGCCACTACGGGGTCCTGCTCAAGGGCAACGTCAAAGCCGAGTGGTGGCGCTCGATGCTGCAGGAGCGCGACGACATCGTCGCGATCGACTCGGCGATCCTCCAGCACCCGAGGGTCTGGGAAGCCTCGGGCCACCTCGAGGGCTTCACCGACCCGCTCGTCCAGTGCCTGGGCAAGTGCAAGCGGCGCTGGCGCGAGGACCATCTGCGCGAGGCGGTGGAAGCCGAAGGCGGCGACCCCAACGCGGAGCTGAAGTGCCCGGAGTGCGGCGGCGAGCTATCCGAGCCGCGCCAGTTCAACCTCATGTTCGAGACCCATGTCGGCCCGGTCGCCGGCGAGGGCTCGGAGGTCTACCTGCGCCCGGAGACCGCCCAGGGCATCTTCATCAACTTCAAGAACGTGCTCGGCTTCGCGCGCAAGAAGCCGCCGTTCGGGATCGCCCAGATCGGCAAGTCCTTCCGCAACGAGATCACCCCCGGCAACTTCATCTTCCGCACCCGCGAGTTCGAGCAGATGGAGATGGAGTTCTTCGTCCCGCCCGACCAGGCGGAGCGCTGGTACCGCGAGTGGATCGAGCTGCGCGAGCGCTGGTACACCGACCTCGGGATCCGCCCCAACCACCTCCGCGTCCGCCCCCACGACGCCGACGAGCTCTCCCACTACTCCTCGGGCACCAGCGACGTCGAGTACCTGTTCCCGATCGGCTGGTCGGAGCTGGAGGGGATCGCCAACCGCGGCGACTTCGACCTCAAACAGCACACCAAGTACAGCGGCGAGAAGCTCGAGTACTTCGACCAGCAGACCAAAGAGCGCTACGTCCCGCACGTGATCGAGCCGGCCGCCGGAGCCGACCGCGCCACCCTCGCCTTCCTGGTCGACTCCTACGAGGTCGAGGAGGTCGAGGGCCGCCAGCGCACCGTCCTGCGCCTGCATCCCCGCCTCGCCCCGGTCAAGGTCGCGGTGCTCCCGCTCGTCTCCAAGGAGGGCATGCCGGAGAAGGCGCGTGAGATCTTCACCGACCTGCGCCGCCGCCTCCCGGCCGAGTTCGACGAGGGCGGCTCGATCGGCAAGCGCTACCGCCGCCAGGACGAGATCGGCACCCCCTGGGGCATCACCGTCGACCACCAGACGATGGAAGACGACACCGTCACCCTGCGCGACCGCGACTCGCTCGAGCAGACCCGGGTCCCGATCGACGGCCTCGGCGACCAGCTCGTCGCCAAGCTCCAAGCGCCCTGGACCAGCCCGAAGCTGGGCTGAACCGAAAGCTCGTCCGAGCGCTCTACAGTTTTCCCGGCGGTTGCCGATACGGCCGCCAGATGGCATCGCAGCGAACTCCGGCCGAACGCGCGCGCGAATCGCGGTTGACCCGTGGCTCGCGGCTGGCGAAGGGCGCCTGGCGACTCACCCGGCGCGACCGGGCCCTGATCTCGCTGGCGCTTGTCGGCGGTGCCGTGCTCGCCCTCGCGGCGCTGGTCGAGCTGCGGGTTCGCTGGAATCACGGCAGTAGCTCGACGCCGCTGAACACGCCGTTCGCGCTGCTCCTGTCCTACTGCGTCGCGTTTGTCGCCATGTACTTCGCCACCGCGATCGCGGCCGCCGCCGAGGCCGGCTATGACGGCAACCCGATGTCGACCGGTGAAGCGCTCGCCGAAGCGTTCGACCGCAAGCGCCAGATCGCCCACTGGGCCCTGATCTCGCTGGTCGTCGGCGTCGCCGTCGGCGCGCTGGCGGCTGCGCTGACCGGGATCGCCACCTGGGTCGGCCTGTTCTCGATCCCCTGGGCGCTGGCGACCGCGTTCGTGGTCCCGATCATCGCCGTCGACGGCGACAGCGCCGAGCGCGCCCTGCGCCGCTCCGTCCGGCTCGCGGCCAAACGCTGGCGCGAGGAGATCGGCGGCTACCTCACCTTCGGGTTCTTCGGGATGCTCGCCGCTTTCACCGGCGGCCTGATCGTCGGCCTCGCCTTCGGCGCCAGCGACGGGTCCAACCGGTCCCTACCCGCGCTGACGATGCTCGTCGTCGTCCCTGTCGTTGCCGCGATCCTGCTCTTGCTGTTCGCCGCGGCCCAGAGCTTCGCCGTCGGGCTGTACCGCCACGCGACCGCCGGCGGCTCGTTCGACACCCTCGAAGATCCGCCGGCACCCCGGCGCCCGAGCGGCGGCTGGCTTGTCGGCCGCGGGGCCCTGGCACTGGTCGGAGGAGTCGTCGTCCTCGTCCTGGCGACCGTGATCCTGCCCACCCCCGACCATCGCCAGGTCGAAGCCGAACGCGGCAACTTCCAAATGTCCTACCCGGTCTCCTACGGCGTCGAGCTGGAAGCGGGCGCGCCGGTCGTATACGGCGAACGCCAGGTCGGAGTGGTCCGCGGCTGCGAGATCGACGGCGCCAACGTCATCGTCGATTTCTACGCCGAACCGGTTCTCTGGCCGCTGATCGTCGACCACCGCGTCAACTTCGACCGCTACCGCGGCCACTACTACCTGCGGATCGGACCGCGGCCGGGCGCGGCGCCGGTCGGCTCGGTCTGAGCTCAGCTCGCGACCGCGACCGCCTCGAGGATCTCGGCGGTGTCGAGGCCGAGACCGTCGGCGACTTCGCCGAGTTCGTCGGCGAGCATCGTGTTGAGGGCGCGGAAGAGGTCGCCGTAGAGCTTTGCCATCTCGGCCGCCTCCGGCGAGGAAACGAAGTGGAGGCTCGGGGCGATCGGCGCGACCGCGGCGCGTGCTTTCGCGGCGCAGCGCGGTCCACTGGCGCCGAGGAAGCGCGGCAGCGACTCCGGGGGGCGCCCCGGCTCGTCGCTCTCGATCGGGCCGGGACAGCAGGCGACGCAGATGTCGTAGCCAGGCGCGAAGCCCGCCTCGGTCAGCGGATCGATCAGCAGCTCGCGGGTGGCGCCGACGTAAGCGGCCGTGGTGAGGACGACCGTCTGCCCGCGGCGGGCACGGTGGCAGACCGCGGCGCAGGCCTCGCGCAGCGGCTCGAGGTCGGTCGGCCCGCCGTCGGCGGCCAGCTGGAACTCGATCAGCACGACGTCGGCTTCGCTCAGCGCGGACTCCTCGCCGCCGGGCCCGAAGACCACGGTCAGCGGCTCACGCGCCGCGGCGCCGCCGAGGTCGCGACCACGCGGGAGCTGCGCTTCGTCCATTGCCTCCCGCAGGAGCGATTCGACCATCTGCGATTCCTCTTTCGTGCGAATTCGGGAGGCGCGAAGGTAGGGAGCCTCTGCTTGGATTGTGTTTGGAAACGAGTTAGATTCGAGTTAGCCAACGAATGGACGACCCCCGCGACCTGCCCGAGCTGTTCGAGGACTTCGTCTACGGCCTCGCCGTGGCGCGGAGCGAGGACGGC